>NZ_JBSFLV010000077.1:0-46743 GCF_053599215.1 Streptomyces sp. NPDC001002
ACTCCATTCGGGATTGCGTCCGGGGAGGGGGAGGGGGAGGGGGAGGGGAGGCAGCCGACTTGGGTGGCGTTCACCCCGTACGAACTAGGCCACCCCCACTGCCCCGTACCGAACCCGCGCCAGAGCCACTGCTCCGGCGACCGGCGCCACGTCGAGCAGACGCAGCGTCAGATCGGGGTGTGTGGCGCCGAGTCGGTTCCGCAGCCGGTCCGCGAGCAGGGGCTGGCCGAGGACCACGCTGCCGGCGGCCACCACGGTCTCGCCGACCGCGCCGCGTGCCCGAAGTCGGCTGACGAGGGCGGTCAGGTGGGCCGCGGCGTCGTCCACGACCGCGAGCGCGGACACGGAGCCCGCCTCGGCGGCCCGGAAGACAGCGGGTGCCGCCGGGCCCCAAGTGGCCGGAGTGGGCGAGTCGTTGACCGCTCTCGCCAGCGCCGGGGCGTCGGCGACGCCGTAGTGCGCGAGCAGTTCGGCCAGCAGGCCGTCGTCCGGACGCCTCTTGTCGTGCGCGGCCAGCGCCGCCTTCGCGGCCTCCCTTACGATCGCCGGCGCGCTGCCCTCGTCGCCGAGCACCCAGCCCCAGCCGCCCGCGAACAGGACCGTGCCGTCGGCGGTGGTGCCCACCGCGATGGAGCCCGTGCCGGCGATGACGCCGACCCCCTCGGTCAGTCCGGCGGCAGGGACCAGCAGGGCCCCGTCGTTGACCACCGTCGTGCGCACCCCGAGTGCCTCGAAAGCTGAGGTGAGGTGGGAGCAGTGCTCCTGCGTGTCGCAGCCCTGCGCGCCGACCCCGAGGGCGGCGATCTCGGCGCCCTCGGGCAGTACCGGCCGGACCCGGTTCAGCAGCCAGCGCGCCGCCTGTTCGACCGGAGCGGCCTCCCAGTCCGTGGACGGGACCTCGACGTCCACGAGCACCGTGCCGTCCGGCGCGGTCATCCGGATCGCGAGTTTGGTGCCGCCTATGTCGGCGCCGACGAGCACCTTCATGTGGCCGGACCCCCGGTCACCTTGATGTCGGAGTTGTGGAAGACGAACTCCTCGATGTCCAGGCCGCGGACCTCGGCGACCGCCTCCACGAGGATCTGCGCGACCAGGATCTCCATGACGGCGCGCTGCGCGGCGGGCAGCCGTGGCACCCGCACCGGATGCAACAGAGGCCGCTGCGCAAGGCGTTCGGCGGTCACGAGCACCACCGGGTGACCGGCGTCGACCAGGGTGTCGGCCACCTCGTGCTCGCGTTCGTCGCCGAACAGGACATGCACTCCACCGCCGGCCGACTCCATCGCGCCGTGCAGATACTGACGGGTGCTCATCCCGGTCGAGGGAATGCGCACGACCTCGCGGAAGAGCAGGGCGGACGCCTCGGCCGAGCCCACCGCGGGACCCGCGCCGACGAAGTCCGCCGAGGTGGCCGTGGTGAACAGCGGTGCCAGTGCCCGTACTTGCTCGGTCAGTTCCTTCTGCGTCGCGGCGAACAGCGCGCCGAGCCTGGCCCAGCCCTCGTCGACCGTGCCGCCGTCCCAGGCGTCGGCGAGCATGCCGAGCGCGGCGATCGTCGCGGTGAAGCCGATCGTGGACGCGTAGCTGTCCGGCACGCTGCCGATGTCCAGCACACCGGTCGCCGCGTCGGCGATCGGCGAGGGGGTCATGTTCACCACGGCGTACCGCAGCGACGGGTCGACGGACTCCAGCAGGGCGAGCGTCTCCGCGCTGCGTCCGCTCTGGGACACGCCGAAGACGGGGTGGCGGCTCCTGGGGAACGGCAGCGGATGGTCGCCCGCGCCCAGCCGCCAGGAGTGCACGCCCCGGCTGCGCAGGGACCACACCGGGGCGCACGCGGCGGCCAGACTGGCGCCGATGCCGACGAACACCGGTCCGGGACCGGAGAGCAGGCCGGCCGCGCCCATCGAGGCCACTTGGGGGCCCAGCCTGGCGATCGCGGCCTCCAGTTCCTCCGGCTGGGTCGCGCGGGCCGTTCGATAGGCGAGGTATCCGTCGCTCATGTCTGCTCCGTTCCGTCGTGGGTGCGCGTGGTCGGGTCCCACCGGGGTGGGATCGGGGGCACCTCAGGTGCGCTGCTCGCCACCCGGACGGGTGCGCCCAGGTCGACGGACTCCTCGACGGCGAGCATCACGTCGAGTACGTGGTACGCCAACTCGCCGCTGGCTCGCGGCCGTTGACCCGCGCGCAGGGCGCGGGCCAGTTCGAGGACGCCCACCCCGCGGTCGCTGGGGACCCCGACGGCGGACACCTTTGTCCAGGGGGCGCCGCGCTCGGTGGAGGTCAGCAGCCGGGTGTCGCCGTCGAACCCGCTGACCGGTACCTCCATGACGCCCTCGCTGCCGGTGATCTCGAACAGCTGGCGGCGCACCGGCGAGTCGAAGCTGTAGACGGACGTGCCGATCGTCCCCGAGGCGAACGTCGTCAACACGCTGACGTGGGTGGGTACTTCGACCGGGAACGTCGTCCCGGCGTGCGGCCCGGACCTGATCACCCGCTCGGCGCGCGGGCTCTGCCCGGTCGCGGACACCGACACGATCGGGCCGAGCAACTGGACCAGGGCGGTGAGGTAGTAGGGGCCGATGTCGAAGAGCGGGCCCGCCCCCTTGGCGAAGAGGAACTGCGGCCGTGGGTGCCACAGGTCGGGCCCGGGCCCCTGCATGAGGGTGAGCACCGTCCTGGGCTCGCCGATCGCGCCCTCGGCCAGCAGCCGGTGCGCGGTCTGCACACCGGGGCCGAGCACGGTGTCGGGCGCGTTGCCGACCACCACCCCAGCGGCGGCCGCCGCGTCAAGCACCGCACGGGCGCTCGCCCGGTCAAGCGCGAGCGGCTTCTCGCCCCAGACGTGCTTGCCGGCCGCGATGGCGGCCAGCGCGACCTCGGCGTGCGCGGCGGGCACGGTCAGGTTCACCACCAGGTCCACGTCCTCGCGACGCAGCACCTCATCCGTGCCGCCCCACGTCGGTACGCCGTACTTCTCGGCCTGCGTCCGGGCGCGATCGGGCACCAGATCGGCCACGGCGATGACGGCGAGGTCCGGGTAGCCGGAGAGGGTCTTCAGATACTGGTCGGAGATGTCTCCGGCGCCGACTATCGCGACCCGCACGGGCCCGTTCACGCGGCGGCCCCGGCGAGAAAGTGCGTGGCGTTGCGCTCGACCAGCGGCCATACGTCGCTGTGGTGGGCGACGACCTCGACGACGGGCAGCTCCACGCTCGCCGCCGTCAGCGCCAGCACCTCGTCCATCCGTCCGGCCGTGTCGACGCCGAGCACCGGACGGTCGTTGCCCGGTTCCCGCTCGTGCACCACGTGCAGATAGCGCACCCGGTCGCCCAGACGTGGCAGCAGCTCGAACACATCGGCGCCACCGACCCCGGCCCAGTACACGTCGACCTCCAGCACCACCGCCGGATCGAGGCGCGCGACGAGCAGGTCGTAGACCGGAATCCCGTCGACGCGCTGGGCGAACTCGAAGTCGTGATTGTGATAGCCGATCCGGATACCCCGCTCGGCGGCGGTCTCGGCGGCCGCGTTGAGCGTGTCGGCGAGCCGTTCCACGCCCGCCCGGTCGGCGATGCTGCCCGCGTCGACGTACGGCGTGATGACACAGCCGATACCGAGGGCCTGTGCCGCGTCCAGGATGTCCGTGACCTCGTGCCGGAGCACCGAAGCGTGGGCGGTCGCGGCACTCAGCCCGGCGTCGCGCAGCGCGGTTCCGAGCCGGTCGGGGTCGGAGAGGATGTCGTACGGCTCCGCATGCGTGAAGCCGAAGCTCGCCAGTCGCGTGAGGGTGCGGTCGAGGTCGGCGGGTCCGATGTCCTCACGCACGCTGTAGAGCTGGATCCCCAGCGGGGGTGCGGTCGTCATGTGCCGGCCTTTCCGTGGTCGTGCTCGTGGTGGTCGTGTCCGCCGGGGTGGCAGTGGGCGTTGGAGGCGGGGATGTCGACGGTGGGGTTGCGGTCGAAGAAGCCGTACGGCTTGAGCGCGAACCCGGTGGTGTCGACCGGCATCACCGGCCAGTCCTCGGGCCGTGGGAAGTGGGTGAGTCCGAAGGTGTGCCACAGGACGATGTCGGTGTCGTCGACGGATCGATCCGCGGCGGTCCAGTCGGGCAGTCCGGCGCCGCCCTTGTGCATGTTGACCAGGTCGCCCGAGGGGTAGTTCTCGTCGGGCGCGTAGGGCGTCACCCACAGGTGCCGGGTGGCGTACGTGGCCCGCCGGTGGATGTCGGAGTCCGCGTCCGCGAGGAGCAACGGGCGTCCCTCCGGGTGGAGTTGGTAGGCCACCGGGTTGCCCAGCCGGTTGGTGACCGACGGGTTGGTCACCAGCCAGGAGCGGTTGCGGGTGTTGTCGGCGAGGCGCTGGGCGCCCAACTCCGTGCGCAGCCGGGTGACCGACTGGGTGAAGCCGGTGCCGGTCGGGTTGTCCGGCCCGCGCGGCACGGCCACGGACTCCACCTCGTCGACGGCGTTGTCGGTGCCGTCGACCGTCATGTCCAGCCGGGCGCTGAAGAGATGCTGGTGGTAGGGGGCGCCGAGGCCGGGGGCGAGTTCGGAGGCGTACGCGTAACCGGGGCCGGGGTAGCTGGAGGTGAAGACGACCCCGGTCGCCTTGACCTCCAGCTCGATGGCGCCGTCGAGGGAGAAGTACCAGTAGAAGCCGTAGTCGTAGTTGCCGACCGTGGCGAAGAAGGAGACCACCAGCCGCCGGTTGCGGCGGGATTCGGTGGAGCCGTTCCAGTTGTCCGTGTGCTTCCAGAGGATGCCGGTGTCCTCCTCGTGGACGCAGATCGCCTGCGGGATCGTGCGTACGCCGCCGGAGGCGTCGGCGAGCACCGCGTCGAGGTAGGTGATGTCGCCGACGCAGTCGCAACCCAGTTCAAGGGAGTTGGCGAAGCCGCCGAGCAGGTACTCGCCGCAGTCGAAGAAGTTCTGGAACCAGCGCTGCGGGCTCGGGTCGCCGTACGGGACGACCATCTCGGCGAGCGAGGCACGGTAGACCACCGGGCGCCGGCGCCCCGCGTCTTCGATGGCGATGTTGTGCAGCACCAGGCCCTCGCGCTGGTCGAAGCCGACCTGGAGGGACCAACCCGCCCACTCCAGGACGCCGTTGTCGTCGACGGTGAAGCTGGGTCCCTGCGGCTGGGTGATCTCGATGGGCTTGAGACCGGCGCGCGGCGGAAGGCCGACCCAGGCCGGGTCGTGGAAGTTGCCGTCCTCGTCGGGCACCGGCAGGTCCGCGTGGTCCTCGACGGCCAGGACTTCGTGGCTGACCACGTCCACGACGACGGTGACGCCGTCCACCGGGTGCGCCCAGCCGAGGTCGTCCGGCGTCTTCTGCACGAAGGTGAAGCAGCGCTGGAGACGGCGGCCGTCCTCGCCGGGGCCTGCCACGCCGGCCGACAGCGGGTTGACCCGCAGCTGGGAGAGGTCCGTCAGGCCGCGACTGCGCATCGCCGCGAGCCACCGCTCGTCACGGTGCACGATCTCCTCGACGAGCGCGAACTCGGCCAGGACCACCGGGACATGGCCGTCCACGGTGACATCCAGGGCGCGGGCCGAGACGATCCGGTCCTCGCCCGGACAGACGGTCACGTCGTGCGAGAGCCCGGTGTGGAGGTCGATCAGCATGACGCGGAAGCGGCGCGGCGCGATGTCACCGGCGAGCAGTTCGCGCTTGTCCTGCTCGGCCAGGCCGAAGTAGGAGACATGGGTGTCCGGGCCGAGCAGTCCTTCTCGCTTGAGGAGGGCCGTGCATGCCGTGATCTCGTCGGGGCGTGGTGAGGCGAGCGCCCGGGCCAGGGCCGAGGTGTCGTGGGCGGAGGGTGGCGTTGTCGTGGTCACGGTGGCTCCGCTTCTGCGAAGGGGGTTCGGCGGGGGTGGGTTCGGGAGGGCGCCGGCTCAAAGCCCTGGGTTCCGCATGAAGGAGGTGCGCAGGCGGTAGCGGTCGCCCGCGTAGCGGATCGAGGAGGAGAGCAGCGGGCGCTGGGCGCGGTCGCGGACGATCTGCCGCATGTCGAGGACGGGGGTGCCCGCCGCGATGGCGAGGTGACCGGCGAGCGCCGCGTCGGCGGGGCGCGCCTCGATGGTGGTGTCGGCCTGCGCGAGCTCGAAGCCCGCGCCGGTGATCGTGTCGTAGAGGGAACTGACGGTGAAGTCGACCTCGTCGAAGCCGACGGCGATGTCGGCGGGGAGGAGCGCGAGGTCGACCGCGATCGGCACGCCGTCGAGCATGCGCACCCGCTCCAGGCGGAACAGCGGGGCGCCCGGGGCGATTTGGAAGGCCTCCGCCTCGTCGAAGCTGGCCGGGCCGCTCTCCTGCCGCAGTACCCGGGACGTGGCCAGCAGCCCCATCCGGTGCGCGGTCTCGGAGAACGACTCAAGGGTGTTGGGCCACTCCTTGCGCTCCGCGGCCGCGACGTACCAGCCCCGGCCCTGCGCGGAGCGCAGCACACCCTGCTCGACGAGGGCGTTCAGCGCCTTGCGCAGGGTGACCCGGGAGATGCCGAGCATCCCGCACAACTCGCGCTCGGGAGGCAGCCGCGAGCCGGGCTTGACCTCGCCGACGGCGATCCGGTTCACCAGCGAGTCCCTGGCCTGCATCCACAACGGCTCCGGATACGTACCGTCCAGGGCCGCCTGGGAAAGGGAGGCCTGCGAAGGGGCTGCCGGTCCGGGAGTCACCTGTCCGGGAGTTGCCTGTCCGCGAGTTGCCGGTGCGGGAGTCACCGGCTCGGGCCGCTGCGCGCTCATGGGTTCCGTGCTCATGCCGGGGCCTGGACCTTCTCCCACGTACCGGAGCGCATCGAGGTGTAGCAGGCGTCCAGTACACGGTTGACGACGACGCCGTCCTCGAAGGTCTCGCGGGGTGTGTCGCCGCGGGCGAAACAGTCGACGAAGTGCCGCATCTGCTGGCTGAATCCGTAGGCGCGCGCCTCTTCCGGCACCGGGTACACCCAGCCGGTGTCGGCGTCCGCCTTCTCTACGAGGTAGCCGGCCGGCCGTTCGATGAAGCCCCAGACCGGGGTCGACGAGGTGTCGGTGACCAACCGGCCTGCGCTGCCGACGAGTTCGTGCCGCAACTGCATGCCGCCCTTCTCGATCCACGACGACTCGACGGTGGCCAACTGGCCGCCGGCGAACTTCAGCAGCGCGATCGCCGTGTCCTCACCGGTGGTCCGGTCCGCGTGGGCGAGCGTCGCGCCCCACGCGAAGACCTCGGTGATCGGGTTGTCCTTGCCGAAGAAGTGCCGGGCGGACTCCACGGTGTGGCACCCCATGTCGAGCAGCGCGCCGCCGCCCGCGGTCTCGGCGTCCCAGAAGTGCGGGGCGTGCGGCCCGGAGTGGGCCTCGCGCGCCCGCATGGTCAGCAGGTCGCCGATCGCGCCCGCGGTGACCATGTCGTGGGCCTTGGCGATGTTGGGGGAGAAGACCGAACTCTCCGCGTAGCCGTGCCAGATGCCGGCCTCGCGGACGACGTCCAGGATCTGCGCGGCCTCGGCGCCGCTGCGGGCCAGCGGCTTGGTGCACACCACGCCCTTGCCGGCCGCGGCGACCGCCCGCACCGCTTCCAGATGGGCCTCGTTGGGCACCGCTACGACCACCAGATCGACGTCCGGATCGGCGCACAGGACCGCCATGTGGTCGTAACCGCGTGCGTCCGGGGCCCACTTGGCGGCCAGCGCGGTGGCCCGCGCGAGGTCGCGCGAGCAGGTGGCGACCAGCGCCGCGTCCCGTACGTCCTGGAGCGCGTCCGCGTATGTGTCGCCGATGAATCCCGAACCTATGAGACCGACGCCGATCACGCGTTCCTCTTCCCTCGTTCTGGTCTGCTAGTGGCATGCTGTGGTCTTCTCAATATAGACCACCTAATACCAATCGGCTGCGGTGCTCTTCATCACGCCTCCCTCCGTCTGTCCGCCCGTCATCGCGTCTCCAGCAGTACGTCGAAGGCGTGGTCCAACTTCTCGTCGACCGACCGCAGTTCGGGGTGGGCGTCGTAGTACGCCAGCACCTCCCGGGCGCCCTGCGAGAAGGACACCTCGGGGGCGAACCCCGGTACCAGGGACCGCAGTTTGGAGGTGTCGAAGAGCATCGAGTGCCGGAAGTCGTGCTCCAGCACCTCGTCCCAGCCGGGCACCTCCACGGCGATCGACTCGCTGGCGCGGTGCCGCAGCACGG
The DNA here is from genome assembly GCF_053599215.1 of Streptomyces sp. NPDC001002. Taxonomy (NCBI): domain Bacteria; kingdom Bacillati; phylum Actinomycetota; class Actinomycetes; order Kitasatosporales; family Streptomycetaceae; genus Streptomyces; species Streptomyces sp. NPDC001002. Next base: position 8,181 of record NZ_JBSFLV010000077.1, read on the forward strand.
GCTCGCGCACCCCGGCGGCCGTCGCGAGCGTGAGATGGATCTGGTCCCAGGTGAGGATGTCGCCGCTGACCACGTTGACGCTCTCCCCGACCGCGTGGTCCAGGCCCAGCAGCGCCACGAAGGCCCGCGCGAAGTCGCGCGCGTGCATGAGGGACCACAACGATGTGCCGTCGCCGTGCACCACCACCGGCCGGCCCGCCCGCATCCGCTCGATCGCCGTCCACCCGGCCAGCACCGGGATCACCGTGCGGTCGTAGGTGTGGAAGGGGCGCACGATCGTCAGCGGGAAGTCGGACGAGCGGTGGGCGTCCTCCAGCAGCAGCTCGCAGGCGATCTTGTCCCGCGCATAGCCGAACACCGGTTGGCGGCGCGGACTCGACTCCGTGATCGGCAAGTTGGGCACCGGCCGCCCGAAGACGGAACAGGTGCTGATGAAGACGTACTGTCCCGTGCGACCGGTGAACAGCTCCGGGTGCGCACGCACGTCGTCGGGTGCGAAGCCGACCCAGTTGACGACCGAGTCGAACTCCTCGTCGCCCAGCACCGCCCGCAGTGCCGCCGGATCCCGGACATCCGCGCGCAGTTGCCGCACTCCATCCGCGACCGCGCGGACCGGTTCGGACCGGGTCACGATCGTCACGTCGAAGCCGGTGGCGGCGGCTCGGGCGGCTGCGGCGGAACCGATCATCCCGGCACCGCCGAGGAACAACACCTTCATGTCCGCTCCTCCTTCGCCGCCGGGACGGACCCGCCACGGGAGAGCCCGCTGCCGACCAGGTGGTCGTAGGAGCGCCGGAGCGCCTCGAACGTGTCGATGTTCAGCCGTTCCAGCTCGACAATGTGCCAGCGCAGACCGGACGGTGTGCTCAGAGTGCGGGCCCAGTCGATACCGCCCTCGCCGATCGGCACCATGACGTCGTCCTCGTAGCTGACTGCCGGACCGTCCTTGACGTGCACGAAGCGCGCCCGCTCACCCAGCCGGGCCAGGACCGCAGCCGGGTCCGCGCCGCCCATCACCGCCCAGTAGGCGTCGAGTTCGACCAGCACCCGGTCGTCGAGCAGCTCCAGCAACAGGTCGTAGGCCTGCCGCCCGTCGAACTCCTGCGAGAACTCGGCGAAGTGGTTGTGGTACGCGATACGCATACCGCGCGCCGCCGCCCGTTCCGCGGCCTCGTTGACCCGCTCCACGCCTCGGCGAATCGCCTCGGGCGAGTCGAACTCCTCCCGTTCCATGCTCCATACGAGGACCTCGGCGCCCAACTCCTGGTTGGTGTCGAGCAGTTGCTCGGCGTCCGGACCCGCGGGGAAGGGCGTGTGCGCACTCGTCAGAGTTAGCCCGGCCGAGGCAATCGCGTCCTTGACCCGGCGCGGACCGAAGTGCTCGACCAGGCCGTAGGTCTCGACCCCGAGGTAGCCCAGGTCCGCCAACCGGGCCAGGGTTCCCTCCAGGTCCACTCGTGCCTTGTCGAGCACGGTGTACGTCATGACGCCGATGGCGGCTGTCATGTCTCCTCCTCCGGCCGGCCCCGTGAGCCGGCGCTCGTCGTCTCAGTCACGGCCGGACGCCCACAGCAGGGCCTGGCGGACCAGGGTGCGGACCGGGGGCTCGCCCCAGGAGCGCATGTCGTGGCCGAGCGCGAGGTAGACCACCCGGCCGGTCCCGAACTCCCGGGCGTACAGCACCGGAATGACCTCGCCGTCCGCCCGGTGGCGCTGTGCGAGCACCTTCACGTCGTCGTCCGCCAGCTCGAACTCGTAGTACTCGTCGAAGAGTTCGAAGTCGGTGACCCCGGCCGTGACGGGATGGTCGGCGACGATCTCGATCCGGTGCCGGCCCTCGTGGTGACCCGGGCCGTGTGAGAGGTAGCGGTTGCCGAGCAACTCGAACAGCGGGCGGTCGGCGGGGTCCAGGCCATCGCCCTGCCAGCCCATGATGTTCGCGCCGTGCACTCCGACCAGCCCCTTTCCGGACCGCACGGCATCCGCCAGCGCCCGCTGCTGGTCCGTCGCGAAGTGGCCGCCCGCGGTGTAGAAGAGGTAGACGTCCGACTCGGCCGTCTCCGGCCGTGGATCGACGAAGCGTCCGGTGCCCATGGCCCTGCGGGTGGCGAACCCGGCCTCGACACCGAGCTGCTGGAAGACTCCGGCGGCTGCGATCAGGTCGTGGTGGATGTCGTCGCCGTTCACGACGACCATGGCTCTCGGCGTCGAGAGATGGGACATGGCTCTCCTCGCGGAAATGTGGCGGATGACTGCTTCGGGGGCGCGCGGCGGCTCAGACCGGCTTCAGCCGCAGGGCGACCACCGGGTTGGGCACCGGGCTGAAGTAGGGGTTGTCCGGGCTGGGGAAACCGGTCGCCTTCGCGGTGCTCCAGTTGCCGTAACTGCCCCAATAGAACATCGGGATCCACGGCAGGTTGTCGACGAAGATCCGCTCGATCCCGTTCAGGATCTGCTGCCGCTGAGCGTCCGTGGTGGCCTGCGGATACTGCTTGAACAGCGTCGCGGCCTCGGCGTTGCGGAACCGCTCGATGTTCTGGAAGGTCGGCGTTGCCTTGCCGATCGGGTAGTAGAGGTTCGGATTGATCGTGTCGTTGTAGTACGAGAAGGCGCGCGGCGCGGAGTTGACCGGGTAGCCCATCGTCGAGTCGAAGTCACCTTTGCCGGTGCGGGTGTTGATGTCCGTGACCGTGGTGGTGTCGATGGAGAGCTTGATGCCGATGTCCTTGAGCTGGGACACCAGCACCTGCACCCGGGAGGCGATGTCGGTGTACGCCGACGGGAAGGTGATCGAGAACTCGACCCGCTTGCCACCCTTGCTGTAGTAGCCGTCGCCGCCCTTGGTGTACCCGGCGTCGGTCAGGGTCTTGTGGGCCTTGTCGACGTCCTGGACGAAGTCGACTCCCTTGTACTGCGGGGCGATCGACGAGGTGTACGCCGGCATCGGCAGCCCGGTGACGCTGGTGGCCGGCGGCGAGGCGGTGGCCGCGCCGACCTGCTTGCGGTTGACGCCGTAACTGATGGCCCGGCGCACCGCGATGTCACTGAGCGGCCACCGCTCCAGGTTGGGGATCAGCCCGTCCGTACCGGCAAGCGGCGCCCAGTAGTTGTTGTGCTTGCTGCGGCTCAGATAGGTCTTGTCGGCGTTGGCGATGTACGTGCCGCCCCAGTCGGCCTGACCTTGCACGAGCGCGTTGGTCATCGCCTCGTTGTCCTTGTACGCGACGAACCGCAACGTCTTGATCTGCGCCTTCGGCTGCCAGTAGTCCTCGTTGCGCACGAGCGTGAAGCTCTGCGGCGAGAACTGGTCCAGCTTGAACGGCCCGGTGCCGACCGGAGTGTCGTCGGTGTACTTGGTCGGGTCCTTGACCTTCGACCAGATGTGCTGCGACACGATCGGCGCCGACACCACATTGGTGAAGAACTGCTCCGACGGCTGCGCGAAGGTGAAGACGACCTGGGTCGGCGAAGGCGCGGTGACCGAGGCGATGTCCACACCCAGCAGGTTCAGCCCGGGGTTCTTCTTCAGCATGGTGTACGTGAACACCACGTCGTCGGCGGAGAACGGCTGCCCGTCCGTCCACTTGACGCCCGACTGCAGGTCCATCGTGAGCGTCTTGTTGCCGTTGGACCAGCGCCAACTCTTGGCCAGCCACGGGATGTCGTGGCCGATGTCGACCGTGTTGATCTGGACCAGTGGCTCGTAGATGAAGCCGCCCGAACCCTGCGAGGTGTACGTCAGACCCTGCGCGGTGTTGGCCAGGTACGGGTTGAACACCTTGGTCAGGTTGTCGGACTGACCGGCCACGGTGAGGGTGGCGCTGCCGCCCGAACTGCTGCCCCCGGACGGCTGACAGGCCGACAGTGCGACGGCGCCCGCGCCCGCGAGCGCTCCGGCGAGAAGACCGCGTCTCGTCATGCCTGACGCGAGCGGAGACTGTGAAGTGGTCACGTGCGTCTGCTCCTTGAACGTAGGGACAGCGAATAGAGCTCCGTACGGGCCGGCGGGGAGGCCCCTCGGTTCACGACGTGGGGGAGGCGGGAGAGTCAGGGTCGGCGGGGGAGTCGGGTGCGGCCGGGTCGACCGGAGCGGTCAGGCTCGCGACGGCCTCGGCGTTCTCGGCCCGCCGGGCACGGGCCTCGGCGTCGTCGGCGTACAGCCAGCAACGGGCGGTGTGGCCGGGGGAGATGTCGAAGGACGGGGGAGCGTCTGCCGCGCACCGCTCCATGGCGTACGGGCAGCGCGGGTGGAATCGGCAGCCGGACGGTGGGTCGATGAGACTGGGCGGCTGCCCGATGTCCTTGACCCGGTCGGCGCCCACTCGCGACGGATCGGGCGCGGACGCGATCAGCAGCTGCGTGTACGGATGCGCGGCATGCTGCGTGACCTCCTCCGACGGCCCGCTCTCGACCATCTGGCCGGCGTACATCACCGCGGTGTCGGTGGCGAAGTAGCGGGCGGAGGCGATGTCGTGGGTGACGTAGAGCATCGCCGCGTTGCGTTCCTCGGTGAGGCGGCGCAGCAGGTTGAGGACGCCGAGGCGGATGGAGACGTCGAGGCTGGAGACCGGCTCGTCGGCGAGGAACACCTCCGGGTCGGCGGCGAGCGCGCGGGCGATGGAGATGCGCTGGAGCTGTCCGCCGGACAGTTCGTGCGGGTACTTGGTGGTGAACTGCCGTGGTGGTACGAGGTTGATCTGGGTGAGCAGGTCGTCGATGACGGCGTCGCGCTCCTTGCCGCGCTTGCCGGGGTGGTGCAGGGCGACGGCGCGCTTGAGGGTGCCCGCGATCGTCGCGACCGGGTTGAAGGAGCCGAAGGGGTCCTGGAGGATCAGCTGGACCTGGCGGACGTGGTCGCGGAAGGCACGTCCGCGCATCGCCTTGACGGGCTCGCCGTGCAGCCGCACCTCGCCGCCGGTGAGCGGATGGAGCTGGGCGAGCAGCCGGGCGAGGGTCGACTTGCCGGAGCCCGACTCGCCGACCAGCGCGGTGATCCGTCCCGCGTACAGGCTCAGGCTCACGTCCTCGACGGCGTGCACGACCTTGCGCGGGGTCCCGCGCCGGGGGAGTCCGCCGCGTACGGGGAAGTGCTTGGTCACGTGGACGGCTTCGAGTACGGGCGCATCCGCCGCACCGCCGATTCCGGTGCCGCTGTCGGCCAGGGCCGTCGTCTCACCGCTCATCGTGTGTCACCTGTCGCGAGTTCGTTCATGGTGGTCCGGGCGCCGTGCGGACCGTGAGCTGTCACGTCCGTCTCCGGCGACCTGTCCTGCTCGTCGTCCCGGTGGAGAAGACAGGCCGCGAGCGAGGTGCCGCCTCCGGGGCCGGTGATCTCGTAGAGCGGCGGGACCTGTAGGGCGCAGGCGTCGAAGGCGTGCGGGCAGCGGGGCTGGAAGGCGCAGCCGGTGGGGAGTCGGCGCAGGTCGGGTGGGGAGCCGGGGATGCCGGTGAGCTCCCGCTTCGGGCCGCCGAGGGTGGGGAAGGACGCCAACAAGCCTCGGCTGTACGGGTGTTGGGGGCGCCGGTAGAAGTCGTCGGCCGCGGCCATCTCGACGACCTTGCCGCCGTACATCACGGCGATGGTGTCGGAGAGTTCGATCAGCAGCGAGAGGTCGTGGGTGATGAACACGACCGAGAAGCCGAGCCGGTCCTTCAACTCCATGATCTTCTCGATGATCTGGCGCTGGATGACCACGTCGAGCGCGGTGGTCGGCTCGTCCATGACGATGATCTCGGGGTCGAGCGCGAGCCCGACGGCGATCATCGCGCGCTGCCGCATACCGCCGGACAGTTCGTGTGGGTAGGAGTTCGCGCGGTCCGCCGGAATGCCGACGGTGCCGAGCAACTCGATGACCCGGGCGGCCCGTTCGGGCGCGGTCATTCCCGGCCGGTGGGCGACGATGACGTCCTCGATCTGAGCGCCGATCCGCAGCACCGGGTTGAGCGCGTGCATGGCCGACTGGAAGACGATGGACAGCTCCTCCCAGCGGAACTCCCGCAGTTCGGTGTCGTCCATGGCCAGCACGTCGACGCTCTCGCCGTCGGGCTTGGTGTAGTGGATCTCGCCCTGGGAGATCTCGGCCGGCGGCTTGTGCAGCCGGGTGATGGCGTACGCGAGGGTGGACTTGCCGGAGCCGGACTCGCCCGCGATGCCGAGCACTTCGCCGCGCCGCAGGGTGAACGACACGTCGCTGACGGCCGGGGTGCGGCCGCCCTCACCGACGTACTCCACGCGGAGGTTGCGTACATCAAGTACGACGTCGGTGCTGTCCTGGGTGAAGGGCTGCGGGGCCGTCCGGACCGGCGCCGGGCCCCGGTGCCTGACGCGGCGGGTCCGCTTCGCCGTCACCTGGCCGCGCTGGGCCTTCTTGGTGCCGATGCCGGCCTGCCGCAGCCGCGGGTTGATGAACTCGTCGATGCCGAAGTTGACCAGGGACAGCGCGGTGCCGAGGATCGCGATCGCCAGTCCGGCCGGTACGAACCACCACCAGGCGCCGGTCAGCAGCGCGCTGCCGGTCTGTGCCCAGTACAGGATCGTCCCCCAGGACCACTGGGTGACGTCGGCGAGGCCGAGGAACGCGAGGCTGGCCTGGGTGAGGATGGCGGCGGTCACCGTGCCGAGGAAGGCGGCGGCGATCACCGCGACCTGGTTGGGGAGGATGTCCTTGAGGATGATCCGCCAGGTGGGCTCGCCGGTGGCCCGGGCCGCCTCCACGAAGTCCCGCTTGCGCAGCGAGAGGGTCTGCGCGCGCAGCACCCGGGCGCCCCACGCCCAGCCGGTCACGGTGATCACCAGGATGATGCCGAGGGAGCCGCTGTGCGGGAGATACGCGGCCAGGATGATGGTCAGCGGCAGGCTCGGCAGCACCAGGAACACGTTGGCCAGCAGCGACAGCACCTCGTCGCCGATCCCGCCGACGTACCCGGCGGTGACACCGACGAGCACCGACAGGACGGTGGTGAGGACCGCGGAGCCGATGCCGACGAGCATCGATGCGCGGGCGCCGTAGAGCATCTGCGACAGGACGTCCTGGCCGTTCTGCGTGGTGCCCAGCCAGTGCGAGGCGGACGGCCCGGCGAGGGTGGTGTCGCTTACCGCCGAGGGGTCGTACGGCGAGATCCAGGGGGCGATCACGGCCAGCACCAGGAAGATCAGCACGATGACCAGACCGCTGAGGGTGAGCGGTGAGCGCAGCAGGCGCAGCCAGAGGCGGCTGGGTCCGCCGGAAGACTCCACGGAGGTGTCCGCCTCGGCCAGGGCGGCGGGTTGCAGGGCCATGGTCAGCTCTCCCTTGTCCGCGGGTCGAGGAAGACGTACGCGATGTCGGCGATGAGGTTGGCGACGAGCACCAGCACTGTGATGAGCAGGAAGATCGCCGACATCAGCGGGTAGTCGGCCGCCTGCGCGGCCTTGAAGAGCACCGAGCCGATGCCGGGGTAGTTGAAGACGACCTCGGTGACGATGGAGCCGCCGATGACGAACCCCAGGGACATCGCGAAGCCGGACAGCGAGGGCAGCATCGCGTTGCGGGCCGCGTAGGTGTACATCACCCGGCGCCGGGACAGGCCCTTGGCCTCGGCGAGGCGCACGTAGTCCTCGCTGAGCGTGGTGACCATCATGTTGCGCATGCCGATCAGCCAGCCGCCGATGGAGGCGACGGTGATGGTCACGGCGGGCAGGACCGCGTAGTTGATCGCGCTGCCGATGAAGCCGGCGTTCAGACCGATGTGCTGGTCCAGCGCGTAACCGCCGGACAACGGGAACCACTTGAAGGTGATCGCGAAGAGATACACCATGATGATCGCGAACCAGAAGTACGGGATGGACGACAGGAACGTCGTGACCGGCACCAGCGAGTCGAGCCAACTGCCGCGCTTCCAGCCCGCGAGCATCCCCAGCGTGGTGCCGATGACGAAGCCGAGCACCGTGCAGATGGTGATCAGGATCAGCGTCCAGTACATGCTCTGCCCGAGGACCGTGCTGACCTTCGACGGGTAGTACGCGTACGAGGTGCCGAAGTCCCCGGTGAAGATGCTGTGCCAGTAACTGACGTACTGCTGCCAGAGGTTCTGGTCGGACTGCCCGAACAGCACCCGCAGGGCGTGCACGGCGGACGGGCTGAGCTTGCCGTGGAACTGGTTGATCAGGTTGTCCGCCGGGTTGCCCGGCATGATCCGCGGGATGAGGAAGTTGAGGCTGATCGCGGCCCACGCGGTGAGCAGATAGAAGGCGGTCTTCCGCAGCAGGGTGCGCACCGGTCACTCCCCGTTCTGTACAGGCTGATCGGGACGACAGGCCCAGCGGGCGGCGCGCCGCACCAGGCGGCGCATTCCGGGCTCGCCCCAGATCCGCATGTCGTGGCCGAGTTGGACGTAGACGACCCGGCCGTCCCCGAACCGGCGGACGTGGACCAAGGGTTCGGCCCCGGCGTCGGTCCTCCGCCAGGCGACGACCCGCACGTCGGGTCGCGTCGCGAGCCGGTAGTGCTCGTGGGTCACCTCGAACGGGTCGATGCCCACGGTGAGTTCGTGGTCCGGGTCCAGCCGCACCTCGAACCGGCTCTCGTGCGGCCGTGGTCCGTGCGAGACGTAGCGGCTGCCGATCAGCTCGGCCAACAGCCGGTCTCCTTCGCTGAGTTGGTCCGGCGGGGAGGCGAGGACCGTCGTGGAGTGCAGGGCAACCAGGCCGCAACCGCCGCGCACCGCCTGCGCCAGCGCTTCGCGCTGCCCGGTGGTGAAGCGGCCCAGCGCGGTGTACAGGACGACCACGTCCGCTGTGGCCGAGCCTTCCAGCGCTGCGGTACCCAGGCCGGTGCGGATCGCGAACCCCTCGTCGGTCAGCGCGCTGTCGAGCGCGGAGGCCGCGGTGAAGAGGTCCTCGTAGACGTCGTCGCCGCTGATCACGGCGAGGGCCGCGGGCCGGCCGGCGCGAGTGGCGGGCCGCTCGGCGGCCAGGGCGGTGGCCCCTGCGGTGCGCGCGGTAAGCGTGCCCGCGTGAGGCACCGGGGCATGGCGGGGCCTGGGTATCTGCATGCGGAGGCTCGATTCAGTAGGTGGAGCGCAATTCACCGGAAGGGCTCCAGAAGCCCTCCGCCCGCCCGCTGGTCAGGGCGTTGTCCATCCGGTCCAGCGGCAACGGCACCCGCCGTCTGGACCTGCTGCTCTCATACGTGGCGAAGATCAACTCGGCGCCGCGCAGCGCGTGTTGGGCATGCAGTGCCGGTCGCCGGCCGGTGCGCAGGCACTCGACCAGGTCGCGGATCGCGTCGGCCGTTCCGGCGACGATCGCCGGATCGACCCCGCGGTCCCAGTGGCGCGGGTCGGTGTCGAACGCCGACTCCCGCACAAGGTCGTCCTTGCCGAAGCGCCGGAGCAGGGTGCGGGCACCGCGGATGTCGGCCCGCCCCCGGGTTCCCTGGACGATCAGTCCGAGGTCGTTCTCCAGATTGAGGACGGACGTATGGGGTTCGCGTCCGGTGGAGACCACTGCCCGTACCCCGTCCGCCCAGCCCACCTGCGTCAGTGAGGCGGTCTCGGTGAAGACGCCGTAGACGTAGCGGTCGACGGAGACGTCGATCTGGCCCAACACCCATTCCGGGGCGGTGTCCTGGCGGTGGAAGAGGACGAGGTCGAGGATGTGGGTGCCCCAGTCGAAGAGGTTGGGGCAGTAGCCCTCGACGGTCACCACGTCACCGATCTCGCCCTGCGCGATCCACTCCCGCGCCTGCATCTGTACGGGATCGAAGCGACGCTGGAGGTTGAAGGTCAGGACGACTCCGGCATCGGCCGCCTCGGTCGTCATGGCCAGGGCATCGCCGTAGCTGAGGGCGATCGGCTTCTCGCAGTGCACCGCCCGGGCTCCCGCCGCGACCGCCGCTCGCACGACATCGAGGTGGTGGGCCGGCGGCGTACAGACACTGACGATGTCCGGCCGTACCTCCGCGAGGAGTTCGCGGAAGTCGCGATGGACATGGGGTACGTCGAGTTCCGCGGCGAGTGCTTCGGCCGCGGCCAGGTCGATGTCCGCGAGGCCGGCCAGCGTCACTCCAGGGGCGGCGAGATGGCCGAGAGCGTGCACTCTGCCCTGCGAACCCGCCCCGACGACCACCGCGGAGAGGTTCTGATCTGTCGAGGTCCGTGCGGAGTCGACCATGACCGCCTCCCCTCCGTGGACATCCGATGGCGTGGTGGCACCCGATGGTGTGCCACTTGCATACCTCTTGCCGACATCCTAATACGTCGGCCGATCCTGTCTAGGGGTCGAACGGAAGGTAACGCGGCGAAAACTCGCCCTGTATAGCGGGTGTGTGCGCTTATTGCGGGTCAAAAGGGACGGCAAATTCAGCCATCAACGTCCTGTGCCAGTGCTTACCACTTAGAACCACTTGGCTACACTGACCGGCACCACTCGGACAGGAGACCCGCATGAAGTTCAGTCGACTCGTCGGCCCCCGCACCTCCGAAGTCGTCACCGCCGACGACCCGGTCCCCGCCGACGGGCAGGTCCTGGTGGAAGTCCTGGCGTGCGGGGTCTGCACCTCCGACATCGGGCCCTGGCTCACCCACGATCCGGCCGACGCCCCGGTCCGGCTCGGTCACGAGATGGTCGGCAGGGTCGCCGCCGTCGGGCGGGACGCGACCCGATGGCAGCCGGGAGACGTGGTGACCGGCCTGGGCGGCGACGGGTTCGCCACCCTCGCCGTGATGGACGCGAACGCCGTACTGCCCGTGCCGCCGGGCATCGAACCGGCGCACGCGATCGGCGAACCCGTCGCCGACCTGGAGGAGGCGCTGTCCCGCACCGGCATACGACCCGGCGCCCAAGTGGCCGTCGTGGGCCTCGGGTTCATGGGCCTCGGCCTCGTACAACTCGCGAAGCGGCACGCGCCCGGCCTGCTCATCGGCGTCGACCCCGATCCGGCACGCCGTCGCCGCGCGCTCGCTCTCGGCGCCGATCTCGTCTTCGCCCCCGACGAGTTGCCCGAGGAATACCGCATGCAGACCAGTCGGGCCACCGACGCCCGACCGGCGATCGTCCTGGAGGCGACCGGTGCCACCGGCGGGCTGAAGACGGCCGGCAGCATGGTCCGGCCGTTCGGCACGCTCTGCGTGGTCGGGTACCACCACACCGGCGACGCCATGATGGACATGGACCTCTGGTACAAGGCCGTCACCGTCGTCAACGGCTTCTGCCCCGACCGCACCCGCCTGATCGCCGCGATGCGCGACGCACTCGGCCTGATCGGCGAACGGCGCTTCAGCTACGCGCCGTTGATCACCCACCGGTTCGGCCTCGACGACATCGACGAGGCGTTCGGCGCGATGGAGGAGGCCGGGCCCGACTTCGTGAAGGGGGTCGTGCTGTTCTGACCGCGGTGACCGGTTCGGCCAACTCGCCGGACCCGCGGCGGGCTAGGACCGGGCGAACGACGTACGCAGCCGGTAGCGGTCGCCCGCGTACTGGATCGTCGAGACGAACAACGGCTCCTGCTGTGCGTTCAGGGCGAGTTGACGCATCACGAGTACCGGGTCGCCGGGCGCAAGACCCAACTGCTCGGCCGTGCGCTCGTCCGCCTTGGTCGCCTCGATCGTGCTGTCCGCGCGCACCGGCTCGATGCCGGCCGCCGAGAGCGTCGAGTACAGCGACCGTTCCTGGAAGTCGACCTGCTCGATGTCCGGGACCAGCGCGTGCCGTAGCCGGGTGAGATCGAGAGCTATCGGCACGTTCTCCAGAAGACGTACCCGCTCCAGCCGGAACAGCGCGGTGCCCGGCGCGATCCCCAGCTGCTCCGCCTCGTCGATGCTCGCCGGACTCGTGTCCGCGCGCAGCACCTTGGAGTGCGGCTTCAGCCCCATCCGGGTCGCGGTCTCGCTGAACGACTCCAGACTGTTGGGCCACTCCTTCTTCTGCGCGGTCTGCGCGACGTACCAGCCGCGACCGTGCGACGGATTGAGCACACCGGCCTCGACCAGACTGCCCAGCGCCTTGCGCAACGTCACCCGGCTGATCCCCAGCTGCTGGCACAGCTCACGCTCGGGCGGCAGCCGGCCACCGGGCTGCAGCACCCCGCGGTCGATCTCGCCACGGATCACGTTGACCGCCTGGATCCACAACGGCTCCGGATAGCCGGGCAGTACCGGGCCGGAGACCTCAGGTGAGTCGTTCATACGGTGAAGCCCCCATGGTGATCCACTCCGCTGGACAAGCGCGGATCACCTTAGCTTTACCTGCGATGCCGTGGCCAGGAGCCACCACGGGACCGGCGAACAGATCCGGTACGAGCGCAACACCCGTACCCGGAACCCACGCGGCCTTCGTCGGCCGGCACCGTCACAGGCTTCTTAAAGCTGCCACAAAAACGCCCTCCACTCTGGTCATCGAGGCGCCCGACGAGGCGTCCGATCCCACTCCACGCCCGAGGGAAGGCAGCGATGAGCACATCCAAAACGGTGGCCACCGAGCACAGGCGGCCACCCAGGGGGCCACACCGTGGCACCCTGCGGTTCGGCCTGGCCGATCTCCTCGGGCCGGCCGCCATCGCCTCGGTGGTCGCCGTCGTGTTCATCTGGATCCTGAACCAGGGACTGCTCAGCCTCACCACCGTGGACACGGCGATCGGCTCCCTCGGCCTGCTCACCGGACTCGTCTCCGCGGACCTCATGGTGCTCCAGGTGGTGCTGCTGGCCCGCATCCCCTGGGTGGAGCGCTCCTGGGGCCACGACCTGCTCACCCGACGCCACCGCTGGATCGGATTCGCCTCCTTCTGGCTGATGCTGGCGCACGTCGTGCTGTTCGCGGCCCAACGGGTCATGCGCGATCCGGCGGCGGCCGCGGACGAACTGTGGAGCCTGTTCATCACCGACTCCTGGATGCTGTTCGCGACGATCGGCACCATCGCGGTGATCATGGTGGTGGTCACCTCGGTACGGGCGGCCCGACGGCGACTGCGCTACGAGTCCTGGCACCTGCTGCACCTGTACGCCTACCTCGGCACCGCCTTCACCTTCCCGCACATGATCGGCGACGGCGCGGACTTCCATGCGGCCTGGGCGCGCACCTACTGGTGGACCCTCTACCTCTTCGCCGGGGGAGTCACCCTCGTCTACCGTCTCGCCTGGCCACTGTGGCGCTCGCTCTACCACCGACTGCGTGTCGAGGAAGTACGCCCCGAGGGAGACGGCGTCTTCTCGATCATCATGCGCGGGCACCGGCTGGACAGGCTGCGCACGGAGTCCGGCCAGTTCTTCATCTGGCGCTTCCTCGACGGCCCCGGCTGGTCCCGCGGCAACCCCTACACCCTGTCCGCCGCCCCCACGGCACGCCATCTCCGTATCACCGTCAAGATCGCCGGCGACGGCAGCGAACGCCAGGCCCGTCTCAAGCCCGGCACACGCGTCCTCATCGAAGGCCCCTACGGCACGCTCACCGCAAGGCAGCGACGACATCCCCGCATGCTCCTCCTCGCCGCCGGAATCGGTGTCACGCCCATGCGCGCCCTGATGGAGGACACCCCCTTCCGGCCGGGTGAAGCCGCCCTCCTGTACCGCTACACCGAGGCCGAGCACGCCGTGTTCGCCGACGAACTGCGGCAGATCGCAGCTGCCCGCGGTGTCGAGCTGCACTTCATGCCCGGCGCGCGCCGGGCGGACGACTCCTGGCTTCCGGCCGGGATCGGCACCCACATCGACGACGCCCAGGTGCTGAAGGAACTGGTTCCGGACGTGGCCGACCGCGATGTCTACGTCTGCGGACCCCCGGCCTGGCTGTCAGCCGTACGCAAGGCCACCAGGCGTGCGGGCGTCCACCGGGACAGCCTGCACACCGAAGAGTTCGCCTGGTGACCGGCGCACTCGGTCAATCCACCACCACACCTCCTTGGAGCACGTCATGCGACGTATCACCCTCTGGTTCACCGCCACCCTCGCCGTAGCCGCCCTTCTCTTCGCCTACCAGCTCAATCTGTCCGGAGTCGGCGGGAAGGGAGGCGAAGAGAAGAGCGACGCTCCCGCGGCAACGGCCCCCGCCAGTCCGGGCTCCGACTCGTCGGCCGCGCCGGTCGATCAGGCGAAGCCGGGCGACGACACCCCTGGCGACGGCGACCACGTCGGCAAGCCGGGCGAGAACAAGTAGCGGCGCCGCCTTCCGACTTGAGCGATGCACCCGGGGCCGCCCCCTGACGTGAGGGGGCGGCCCCCACCATGTGCGCCTCTCAAGCTGCCCGTTCGATCCGCCGACATCCCCGTCCCACCAGTAAGGCGAAGGTGCTCACGTGACGATCGCGTTCACAACATCCACTCTCTCGGAAACCCTGGCCTACCTCCGGCAGTTCACGCGGACCGCGAAGATGACAGGCGCCGTCGTACCCAGCGGATCGAGCCTGGCCCAGGCCCTCACCCGACATGTGCAACCCGGCACCCGACAACACCCCCGAACCGTGCTGGAAGTCGGGCCGGGAACGGGCGCTGTCACCCGTCACATCGCGCGCCGCCTCGGCCCGGACGACACACTCGAACTCGTCGAAGCCAACGCCCAGTTCGCCGCACGACTCAAGTGGCTTCTGCGGTACGACCCACAGTTGGCTCGGACGAACTCACGAACCCGCTTGCATCACGGCCTCATCCAAGACCAACAGCTCGGGCAGTACGACACCATCGTGTGCGGCCTCCCCTTCGCGAACTTCCCGCCCCGGCTGGTCGATGCCATCGCCCGCCAGCTCCTGACCTCCTTGAGGCCGGGCGGCCGCCTCTCCTTCTTCAGCTACCTCGGCGGCGGGGCCTTGCGGTGCGTCAACTCCAGGCAGGCTCTGTCCCATCGAGCGCTGCACGAGATCATCAGCCCCTACGTGGTGGGCAGCGAAATCATCCTTCCTAACCTGCCACCGGCCCACGTCCATCACATCCTGGCTCCGGCCCCGGTCACCTGCCGCTGCAGTCCGTATCAGGACAGGAGCGATTCCCATATACCGGAGCCTTCTTATAACAGTCTCAAGGAGTCGTCCTAGTGTCCTTTCAGGTGAGTTGCCGGCGGCTGCGCGTTCGGGGCGATTGCAACTCCTACTTCTTCTCAGAACCAGGATGCCTCTTCCTCACAGTCGGGTCGGCTACCAGGCGAAGACTTCGGTGACGGGTGGCGAGCTCGTGCAGTTCCTCTTTGAAGAGCTGGTCGGCAGCGCTGCTGTATCGGTAGATCAGGGTGGCCTCGCCGGGGCCGTATGCCGTGTCCTCCAGCAGGGCCCCGAGTGGAGTCACTCCAACACCGGCCGCTATGAGCAGCATCTTCGGCCAGCGACGTTCGCGGGACGTCATGGTGCCGTATGGCCCCTCGACCAACGCCCTTGTTCCGGGACTGAATTGTGCGGCACGTGCACCGCCGTCACCGGACTCCCGGATCGAGAGAACGGTGCCGGCGGTCGCCGCGAGCATCCACGGCTCGACGACATAGAGCTCGTAAGTGCGCTTGGGTGCGGTGGGCCAGTCGCGGGAGACTCGCTCCACGGTCTGTGCCGCGAGGTGCCCCATCATGAACCAGAACGAGGCGAAGCCGATTCAGCGGTGTCGGCGGGCGAGAAGGTCGTGCCCCCAGGCGCGCTCCACCCAGGGGATACGTGCCATGAGTACGACCAGGAGGGGCATGAGCTGGGTCGCGATGAGCGACGACAACAACCCCAGCATGCCGACCGTCGACTTCATGCCCAGCGGAAGCGGCAGCCCGTGATTCAGCAGCCACAGGCAAGCTTTTCGAAAGCTTCTCGCGTACCGGTCTACTTGTTCTCGCCCGGCTTACCCGTGTGGTCGCAGTCGCCGGGAGTGTCATCGTTCGCTTTTGTGGAGGCGGGGGCACAGGTGGCACTGCTCGGCGCGGTCGCCTTGTCCGCGGATCCACTGTCGCTGCCCGACGAACTGTCGTTGCAACCGGTGAGGAGAGCGACAGAGGCGAGCAGTGCCGCGGTACCCAGGGCGAATCGGCGCATTTTCGTGGTCCTTTCACGAGGTGACCCCACTGAGTGTCGCGGCTCTCTTTGTGGCGCCCTTAAGAGCCCGATCGCGCCTCGGTCGCACCCTCGGGGGGACCTCCCTGCCAGCGCTCGGCAGCAGCGTGTTAGCTTGCGGCCCGTTGATCGTGCAGGTTGTGCGTGAGTGGGGGCAGTTGATGAAATCGGCGAGATTCTCGCCGGCGATCGCCGCGTCGGTCGTCGGGGCGTTGGTCCTGGGGATGACCGGCGCGACCGTCTTCGGTCCCGTCGCGGTGGACTCGTACGCGGCGTCGGGTACGGCACTGCCGATCGCGCACTTCGCGCATCTGGTCGTGGACGCCCCGCACGGGCACCTGTACTTCAGTGGTGGCACCGGCACCGACGGCATCCTCGTCACCGATCTCGACGGCGGAAATCCGACGACGATCAGCGGCGAGCCCGGTGTCACCGGTCTCACCCTCTCCGCCGACGGATCCGAGCTCTACGCCGCGCTCCCGGACCAGGACGCGATCGCGGCGATCAGCACGGCGAACCTGACCGAGTCGGCGCGCTACGGCACGGGCGCCGACACCCACCCGGACTCGCTGGCCGTCGCCGGGGGCACCCTCTGGTTCGGGTACGGGACGACGGGTGCCGGTGGCATCGGGTCCGTCGACGCGGCCGGCACCGTCAGCCTGGGGGAGGACGCGGGCAGTTGGCCGGCACCCCCGGCACTGGCGACGACCCCGACGCCCTCCGGAGTCCTCGCGGCCGCCGCGCAGACCGGCGACACCACCGCCGTCGCCACGTACTCAGCCGAAGACGGTGAGTTGACCCGGCAGGCGGAGAAGTCGCTGCCCGTCCCCGAGTTGACCGACTTCGCGGTCACGGCGGACGGCGAGCACCTGGCGCTCTCGTCCTGGCTGCGCGCGAGCAGCAACCGCTACCGCGTCTCGGACCTGGCGGTGGACGGGCAGTTCGCCGAACCGCTGGCCGCCCGTGCCGTCGCCGTGGCTCCGGACGGCACCCTCGCCGGCTGCGGCTGCACCCCCGGATTCGAGGCGTTTCCGGAAACGGCCAAGGGCTACTACAACGAGTACGAGTTCGAGTCGGGGATGCGCCTTGCCCTGCACGGTCTCGCTTGGGCGCCGGACGGCAGCCGGCTCTACGCCGTGATCGTGGACGCCGCCGGCGGAACACCGTCACTGCTGACGGCACGTAACCCGGAAACCGCGTGGGTGAGGCTGTCAGGCAATTCGACGACCACCCCGCTCGCCCCCGGCGAGGCCTACTCGTTCCGTGCGGACTTCGACGCACCCCTCAGCCTCGCTGCGGGGGAGTCCATAATTCCCGGCACGGTGCGGATCACGCGCTACGACCAAGCCGATCCGAACGGTGTGCCCGTTCCGAGTCCGACGGCCACCCCGGCCCACCCGCCGGTCGACTACTTCGGTTCCTACGCTGTCTCCGGCACCGCTCCGACCTCCGGCCCCCTGAGCTTCCGCGTCGACTACTCGGGCAGCGGCCACTACGGCCCCGCCGCCAAGAACTTCGACGTTCCCGTCGCGAAGTACGCGCCCACCATGACGCTCACCGCCCCGGACACCGGGGGACGGGCCGCGCCGCTGACCGTCACCGGACGGCTCAACTGGCCGCACGCACACGTGAAGACCGGCGCCGTGCACGTCGTCAAGACGGACCTGGCACACCCCTCGGGGTACTCGCTGGGCACGGTACCCGTCGCCGCCGACGGCACCTTCGCCCTTCACGACACCCCGCAGACCGGCGGCGCGAACACCTACTCCTTCACCTACGACGGCGGCGCGTCCTACCTCCCGGTGACCGGGTCGCAGACGGTTCAGGTCTCCAGGTCCACCCCGGCTCTCAAGGTGACGACCGGCGCGAAGACCTACCACTCCGGCGCGACCGTCAAGGTCACCGCGCACCTGGGGACCACATACAACTCCCGGGTCGTGACGCTGTCCGCCCAGCCCGCGGGCAAGCCCCGGACCGTGCTCAAGAGCGGCAAGGTCGACGCGCACGGCAACCTCGCCGCGTCGTACAAGGTCACCCGCAACACCGTATTCAGCGCGGCTTTCGCGGGGGACTACCGGTACGCACCGCGCACGGTGACCGCCGGCGCGACCCTGACGCCGGCGGTCAAGACACAGATGCAGTACCCGTTGAAGACCACGCGCATCGGATCCACCACCTACCAGGTCTTCTACAAGTCCGAAGTCACCATGAGCTTCAACCTCCATGTCACTCCCCGTCAGTCCGACGGCTGCGCATCGGTGTCCATCGAGCACTACTCCTCGGGGGCCTGGCACCAGGACACCTCGCAGAAGTGCGTGTCCTTGTACTCCGACGGCTGGTACGGCTACAGCCGTGCTCTGAAACACTTCACGAGCAACGACCGTTACCGCGTCCGCGGCCTCTATGCGCCGCCGGCCACGGGCGCGCAGACCGGTGGTGCGCAGAGCGGATGGACGTACTTCACGGTCCGTCCCGGCACCCCGAAGTAGCTACCGGCGGCGAGTTCCTGGACGCGGTGGCGGCCGACGTTGCCGGTCGGCGCTGTCGGTTGGCCCACCGCGGCCAGGAACCGCGTACTCAACCGTTGTACGGCGCGGTGACATCCAGGACCCAGGTGACGCCGAAACGGTCGGTGAGCATGCCGTACAGCGGTGCCCACTGCGCGGGCTCCAGCGGGCTCACGATGGTCGAGCCCTCGGCGAGCTTGCCCCACAGGGCGCTGATCTCCTCGACCTCGTCTCCGCGCACGGAGACGAAGAACGGGTTCTCGCCCTGGTTCCAGGGGAGTTGCGAGGGCACGTCGTACGCCATGACGTGGAAGCCGTTGTCGCCGGCCACCTCGCCCCACATCACCCAGTCCGCCTCGCTCTCGTTCCGTACGGCGCCCGCGTCCTTGTAGGTGACCGTGACGGTGCGTCCGCCGAAGACGGACTGGTAGAAGTCCAGCGCCTCACGTGCGGTGCCCCGGAAGTTCAGGTGGGTCGTGGTCGTGACGGACATGATCTGCTCCTTGCCTCATGCGACGAATGTGCGCCGTCGGCAGTCGGACGTTGATGCCGAGCGGCCGCGGCTGCCGTGACCAGGAGGCGTGCCTCCCGAACGGCGCATGTGTCACGTTGGCAGAGGTAGAGGACAGGATGTGTCCGGTACTCCGGGGAGTATGGGGCCATGCACAAGACATCCGCCCGGCTGCTCGCGCTGCTTTCGCTCCTCCAAACGCCCCGTGACTGGTCCGGCGATGACCTCGCGGAGCGTCTGGGCATCACCTCGCGCACGGTGCGCCGTGACATCAACCGCCTGCGCCAACTCGACTACCCGATCACGACCGCCAAAGGACCGGCCGGCGGTTACCGCTTGGAGGCCGGCACTCACCTGCCGCCCTTGCTGTTCGACGACGCGCAGGCCGTGGCTCTCGTCGTCGCGCTGCAGACCGCGGCCGCCGGCACCACCGTCGCCGAAGACGCTTCCCGCGCCCTGGCCACCCTCAGCCAGGTCATGCCGCCCCGCCTGCGCCACCGCATCGACCTGATCCACATCACGGCGGTCCAACCGCCCGCGGCACCCGGCGCCACCCCCCAGGCCGACACCCAGGTCCTGATGGACCTGAGCCGAGCCATCAAGGCCCGCGAGGAACTCCGCTTCGACTACGCCCAGGGTCCGAGCACGTCAACCGATGACGCCCGCCGAGTAGAACCCCACCACCTGGTCACCTGGCGGCATCGCTGGTACCTGGTGGCCTGGGACCTCCACCGCGAGGACTGGCGCACCTTCCGCGTCGACCGCATCCGGCCCCGCACACCCACCGGCCCCCGCTTCGCCCCGCGCGACCTCCCCGGCGGCACCGTCTCCACCTTCGTCACCAGCCGGTTCCGCGGCAACGACGGCACCACCACCGACTGGCCCTGCCGAGGCGAGGTCATCCTCCATCTCCCGGCCGCCGAGGTCGCCCCCTTCGTCCAGGACGGAATCGTCGAGCAACTCGGCCCCCACCACTGCCGCCTCACCCTCGGCTCCTGGTCCTGGACCGGACTGGCCACCGCCATCGGCCGCTTCGACACCGACATCGAGGTCATCGGCCCACCTCAACTGGCCACGGCGTTCGGGGACTTGGCCGCCCGCTTCGCTCGCGCGGCTGCACCACAGGACCAGAGACCGTGAACCCGCCGCATGATCAGTACCGCGGTCGGTCCCGGTGAAGCCGGGGAGCCGGGGAGCCGGGGCCAAGCGTCGATGCTGCCTAGCTCAGGTCGCCCGCGAGGGTGGAGGCTCGGCCAGGGAACCTGAGTGAAAAGAGGTCGCGCTCCTGACAGACGCGCCGTAGCGTGCGCGCGTGGACGTTGAAGATCCAAAGGAAGTGGTCCGGCGCGGGTATGACGTGCTCTCGGAACACTATGAGCGGGCATTTGGCAGCGAGACGAAGTACGGACCGTGGATCGCGGAGTTGCTCGGCCGGCTCCCCGAGGCAGGCACCGTCCTAGACATCGGGTGCGGCACTGGTGTGCCCGTAGCCCGGTCCCTGGTCGAGGCGGGCCACCGTGTGACGGGCGTTGATATCAGTGAGGTGCAGATTCGCAGGGCCCGGGACCTTGTGCCGGGTGCCGACTTCATCCGGGCTGATGCCACGGCCTTGGAGCTCCAGCAGGGGAGCTTCGACGCCATCGTCTGCTTGTACGCCCTGATCCATGTTCCGGTGGAGGAACAACCGGTCCTGCTGGAGCGGGTCGCTTCCTGGCTCCGGCCGGGAGGTTGGTTCCTGAGCACCACCGGGCATCGGGCTTGGACCGGGACCGATGAGAACTGGCTCGGCGGCGGGGCCGCGATGTGGTGGAGTCACTCCGACGCCGCCACGAACCGCGCATGGCTGGTGCAGGCTGGCTTTGACGTGGTCCACGAGGAGTTTGTGCCCGAGGGAGACACCGGCCACGTCCTGTTCTGGGCTCGGCGCTCTCTGGGGTGACAGCGGCGGGCCGAAGGGAGCGGGGCGGCGACAACGGGCCCCTGATCGGGTGAGGTTCCGGGTTGGTGATCAAGGTAGTGGGCCGGCGCTCTGGAAACTCGGCGCGCGCCAGTAGGTGATGACACAGCAGGCCAGCTTCAGGAAGGCTTCATGGACGTCGTCCTGGATGTCCCAGCGGATCCGTAGACGGCGGAAGCCCAGCATCCAGGCGTTCGTTCGCTCGACGACCCACCGGACGGTGCCGAGCCCGGACCCGTGAGGCACGCCACGTCGGGCGATGACCGGTTTGATCCCGCGCTTCCACAGCAGGCGTCGTACTTGTCGTAGTCGCTAGCCCCGGTCGGCATGGAGCCGGTCGGGGCGATGCCTTGGCCGGCCTCTCTTGCCGCGGATGTGAGGGATGGCGTCGACCAGCGGACCAGTTGGGTGACGTCGTGGCGGTTGCCGCCGGTGAGCGCGATGGCCAGCGGGGTTCCGCAGCCGTCGGTGATCACGTGGTGCTTCAAGCCGGGTCGGGAGCGGTCGACCGGGCTCGGCCCCGTTTTGGGCCGCCCCGACGGGCCTGGTGGTGCGAGCCGTCGATCACCGCCCGCGACCAGTCCAGCACACCGGCCCGGTGTAGCTCGGTCAGCAACGCTTGGTGCGACCGGTCCCAGACACCTGCGGCGTTTCAGTCGCGCAGCCGACGCCAGCACGTCATGCCAGAGCCAAACCCGAGGTCCTGTGGCAGCCACTCCCACTGGATGCCCGTGTGAAGGACGAACAAGATCCCTTGCAGGCACATGCGGTCGCCCAACGGCAACCGGCCCGGGTATCGCCTATGCCTCTCCCGCACTGGCAACAGTGGCTTGATCCGCTCCCATAGGTTGTCCGCCAACAGCCACGGCGGCCTCATCCCCTTCCCCGCATTGCGACCAACGAGGCAACAGGAGAAGGAGACATGGCCCGACAGGGCTCTTTGTTTGAGCTCCTCTTAGTTGGCTTACGTTCCAGGGACGGATATGCGCTGCGTCTTTCGTATGGTCGGGCCGTCCAGGGGTGCCACGGAGTGAGCCACCGAGCGTCGATAGGTCTCCCGCCTCACTCGACTCCACGGCAATTCTTTTGCCCGGCGCTGCGACGGCTGCTCGGTTCAGGCTATGGACAGCCCATGGTCTACAGCTTGACCTCATGGGAAGCCGTAGCTGCCGCACGCCCGCGCTCACGGTTCCGCAATCTCGAGGGTGACCTTCGACAGTGGACAGCCCACGCACGTCAGCACGTAGCCGTCGGCTTTCTGCTGTTCCGTAAGGCAGTTCGGCTCGTTCTGGGTGACCTCGCCGCCGCGAAGTCGCACTATGCAGTCGCCGCAGTTGCCCACGGTGCAGGAGTACGGCATCGGCAGCCCGGCGGCGAGTCCCGCGTCGAGCAGTGTCTGGCCGGGCTCGACCACCACCGTGCCGACGGGGTGCCCGTTCTCCTCGACGACCATCTCCTGTGGCGCCGTCGCCGTGGTCCCCGTGTCCGCACTGCTGGTGTAACTCTCGTGATGCACCAGCTCGTTCGGGACTCGGAGCCCGGACAGGACGGTTCGGACGGTGGCCATCAGCGGCTCGGGACCGCAGGTGTAGTAACGGGCGTCCGAGGCCGGAGACAGGCCCGTGACCCAACGACGTATGCCGTCCTCGTCGAGGCGCCCGTCCCGGCAGGTCAGAACGTGGGTGACCGACAGCCGGTCGGGGTGTTCCTTCGCCAACCTCGTCAACTCGTCGGTGAAGATGACCTCTTGCGCGCTACGGCTGCTGTACAGCAGCGCGATCCGGTCGCGCCCTGACCGGTCGGTGAGCCGGGTGCGGATCATGCTCATCATGGGCGTCACGCCACTGCCCGCCGCGACGAGCACGACCTCGTCCGGCGGCTGCGGTGGGGCGTGGAAGGATCCCGACGGGCCGCGTACGGCGATGCGATCCCCGGGGCGGAGACCGTGGTGCACGTGCGTGGAGAACCGGCCGCCCTCGACATGCTTGACGGTCACCTCCAGCCGGGACGAACCGGGTGCCGACGAGGCCGAGTAGGCCCGCCGCACGGGGCGACCATCGATGTCGGCTACGAGCGTGAAGAACTGGCCGGGCCGGAAGTCGAACGCCCCCGCGCGCCCGTCGGCGTCTTCCAGTACGAGGGTGAGCGCGCTCGGCGTCTCCCTGCGCACCTCGGCGACGCGCACCTGGCGCAGAGTGTCTGCCCTGATGCCGATGCCGGTACCACCGTCGCCGTCCCGCTCGGCACGGCGTCGGCCCAGGACCTCACCGCGCCCCGCGTCGGCGCCGGTCTCGACATCCTCGTAACCCTCCTTCCGCAGCCCGGACGCGTACGCACGGTTGGCCACGAACCGCAGCAGCCTGGTCATGCCCGGGATGGAACCGAGCGCCCTGAGGAGGAACGCGGGCGGGCCGCCCTCCGTCTCGGCCGAACCCGCGGCGAGATGTTCGCTCGCCATCGCCATCATGTCCGGCATCGGACCCTGGTCGAGGTGCGCGCCAGGGATCCACAGGCGCGAGCGCACCAAGGGGTCGCTGCCGGTCACCTCGGCGTGTTCGACGTCGATGAGCAGTGCCAGGTGCGGGGGCATCCCGCGCAGCGCCATCGTCTCCAGCAGCGCAGGATCGTCGGTGATCGCGCCCCGGCCGTGGACCCGGAGCACACCGCTGCGCCCGGGAACGAGCGCGGCGAAGGAGAGCCGGTCGTCGTGCAGGAGGTTGTGGAGGGTGTCGGCGCGCTTGTTGCCCTTGCGGTCCGGGATGACCAGCGTGCGGCCGTCCAGGATCCGAGCGACCGCCTGCCGGTCGCCGCGCGGACTCGTGTCGCTTCCTCCGGACGTGTCCCACGTGGACAGTGCGAGGAACGGTGAGGCGGCCAGGAAGTCGGCGACGCCGGGGGCGGAGAGCGGCCCGTCCCCAGTGATCTCTACTGCCGGCTCGGCCGGGGTGGGCGGCTGCCACAGGCGGGATCTCAAGACGGCCTGCGCGCAGTGGACGTACGCCTCCTCGACGTCGACGATCGTCTCCGCGCCCTTCCGTGCGGCCACCGAGCCGTTGACGCGCAGGAGTTCGCCGACGCCGGGCAGGAGGAAGAAGAACGAGACCGGACCGTGCGGGTCACCGGAGTCGGGCAGTGAGAACGAGAACCGGGTCGGTGAGTGGACACGTACGAAGCCCGGCGTGCCGCCGATGAAGGTCGTCCTGCTGATGCCGTGTCCGTCCCGGTATCCGAAGGCCGCGATCGGGGATCGGGCGAGGACGGTCCGGCAGCCCTCGTCGAGGGCGCTGATCTGCTTGAGCATGACCACCGACGCCGGGCGGCCGACGGTCGCCTCGACCTCGTCCACCGTCGTCAGGTGGCGCAGGTCGCTGAACCTGATGGCGTTGTGCACAGGGTTTCCTCTCAGCCGGGGGCGGACCGGCCCAGACGCCAGTAGCCGAAGAACGAGATGTCCCGCTTGGGCACCCCACGGTCGTTGACCAGATGCCGTCGTACCGTCGTGGCGAGCCGGGACTCTCCCGCGACCCACGTGTAGAAGCGCCCGGAGGGCAGCGACGCGTCGCGCAGCGCGTCCAACGTCGAAGTGCCGGGCCGCAGTTCTTCGTCGTCGCGGCTGAACCAGTGGACGCGGACGCCGGCGGGCACGTCGAGAGACCGGATGTCCGCCGCGGTCGCCACCTCCAGGTAGACGTCCGTGGGCAGCGAGGGAGGTGTTCCGTCGAGGATCGACAGGATGGCGGGCAGCGCGGTCTCGTCCCCGACCAGCAGCTGTCCCTCCGCGTGCTCCGGCAGCCGGTACATCGTGCCGACGTCGAAGATCCCGGCCGGATCGCCCGGCTCTGCCCGGCGCGCCCACGACGCCATGGGCGAGTCACCGTGCAGCGCGAACTCGATGTCGATCTCGTCGTCCGCGGGCCGCACGCGCCGGATCGTCAGGTTGCGCACCCACGGTCGGACCGACTTCGGCAGGAGCAACAGCTGCGCGATCCAGGCGTCGTTCGAGACGGTCGGCATCCGCAACGCGGTCTGGCCCTCCCGAGGGAAGAACAGGCGAACCGCCTGATCGCCGCCCGCGACGACCAGATCCCGTAGGGCCGGTCCGCCGAGGGTGACGCTCGCGAAGCCCGGCGTGAGGAGCTCGCGCCGACGCACCTCCAGCGTGATCATCCTGCGTGACTCGGGCAGGTACACCTTCGGGATCACGGCCTGCCACCCACACCGAGTACGCCCTTGTTTTCGCAGCTCATGGCACTATTGTGAGCAATAGCTCAGCTCTTTGGCTACTCGCTTTTCGTGCCCCGAGGAGGCCTCCGAATGCCGTCGGACGAACGCCGTCTTCAGCCACGTCGCAAGCCTCGCCAGGTGCGCGCCGAGCTCACCCGCGACCGCATCCTCACCGCCGCTGCTCACGTTTTCGCCGAGTACGGCTACGCCGCCGGCACCACCAACCGCATCGCCGAACACGCCCGCATCTCCATCGGCTCGCTCTACCAGTACTTTCCGAACAAGGACGCGATCCTCGCCGAGTTGGCGGTACGGCACATTGACCGCGGCACGTGGGCACAGGCCGACCTGCTGGACCTGTCCGCCGGGAGCCTGGAGGCGACCGCGCGGGCGCTGGTCCGCGACGCGATCGACCATCACCGCGACGACCCACAGCTGCTGCGGATCATGGTCGAGGAGGCCGCGCTCTCGCAGGAACTGCTCGACACGATCGAACGGCACGGAAAGGCTCGCGTCGCTCAGGTACGCGATCTCCTCGCCCGGCACCCCGACGTCCGCGTGCGGGACCTCGACACCGCGGCCGAACTGATCGTGTTCACCGTGGAGTTGAACACGCACAAGCTCATGGCCGCACCGCAGTCCATCCCGGTCGAGACGTTCGAGAACGAGCTGGTGGACATGGTCACCCGCTACCTGCGCGGCGATCAGTAGTTCTTCGTCGGGGCGCAGAAGTCCGACGCGGCGGTAAACCAGTGGCGCCTCCGCGCACGAGCCTCGTAGCTTGTCCGCTCGTGACCGTCGACCCGCAGATGCCCCCGAATCGACGCGAGCTCGGCCGCGTCTTCAACGAGGTGCCGGAGCTCTACGACCGCGTCCGGCCGGGCTATCCCGAGGAGTTGTTCGCGGATCTCGTCGCCGTCACCGGCATGGACGAGAAGTCGTCGGTGCTGGAGGTGGGCTGCGGTACCGGTCAGACGACGCGCTCGCTGGCAGCAATCGGCGGTTCAGTGACCGCAGTTGAGCCCGGGGCGGACATGGCAGCGCTCGCTCGGCAACGGCTGGCCGACTTCCGCAACGTCGAAGTGGAGACGTCGACGTTCGAGGAGTGGGACGACCGCGGTCGACGCTTCGACGTTCTGGTGGCCGCGTCGTCGTGGCACTGGGTCGACCCGTCGATCGGCTGGCAGCGAGCGCACGACGTGCTCGCCCCGGGAGGCTGGACGGCGCTGCTCGGCAACATCGTCGTCCGCCGACCGGGAGAGCCGGAGGTGTACGCCGAGACCGCCGACCTCCACGAGCGGTTCTGCCCTGGGAACCCCGACTGGGGGCATCCGCCGCTGGAGGACGACGTGCGTGCCACCGACGAGGGTTGGGGCCTGGTCGAGGATCCCGGTGAGTTGTTCGGCCCGACGATCGTGCGCTGGTACCCGACCCTCCAGTGGTTCAACGGGGAAGGCTTCGCCGATCACCTTCGCTCGCTGTCCCTGTATCGGAAGCTCGACCACGACGTCCGCGAGCCGCTGCTCGACGCCATCGCCGAGCGCATCCGTACGCGGATGGGCGACCGGGCGGCACGCCGTTATCTGAGTGTCCTGCGCGTCGGACAGCGCGCGGTGCGATGAGCAGCCCTCTGCCGCCCGGCGGTGCCGCCTTCACTGCGGACGAACTGCATGCCCGGTGGGCGGATGCCTGGCGGCCGGAGCAGGTCGCGGAGCGGTTGGACGGGGTCAGCGCACCGTGGTGCGTCGCCGCCGGGTGGGCGCTGGATCTGTTCCACGGCCAACAGTCGAGGCCCCATGGAGATCTGGAGATCGCAGTGCCCGCGGCGGGATTCGCGGAGATCCGGGACCGCTTCCCCGAGTACGAGTTCGACGCAGTGGGGTCGGGACACGTCTGGGCGAGTGCGGGAGTTGAGGCGCTCGGAGCCACTCATCAGACGTGGTTGCGCGATCCGGCGACCGGCCAGTTCCTGTTCGACGTCTTCCGCGAACCGCACGACGGCGGGACATGGATCTGCCGGCGGGACGAGAGCCTGCGGCTGCCGTACGACACGATCATCGAGCGGACAGTCGACGGAATCCCGTACCTGGTACCGGAGTTGGTGCTCCTGTTCAAAGCGAAGGCACCCCGGCCCAAGGACCAGACGGACTTCGACGGCGCCTTGCCGCTGCTGAACCAGACGCGGCGCGACGCCCTCGCCGGATGGCTGCAGCGCATGCATCCCGGACATCCGTGGCTGGCCGAACTGGAAAGGCTTTGACGGCGGCTTCTCCGATACGGTCCGGTCCGACTCACCCGCCAGGCGGGAGGACCTCGATGATCTCGGCGGTACCCGCGACAGGTCGGGCCTCGTGCATGGTGATCACGTCACCGGGCTTCAAATGCCGCCAACTCTCGGGTTGCAGGGGAGCCAGTCGTACGTCCGCTGTGTCCCCGGGGCCGAGTTGCGCCGCGAACTCCACCCAGAGCAACGCGATGTTGAGGTCGTGGTGTCCGTCCGCGGTGCGGTTGCCGATGTCCCAGAGAGGTCTGAGCCGACCGTCGCCCGAGAAGGCGGCCTGCCGTCCGCCCTCGTCGGCACTCAGCAGAGTCAAGGTCGCGCGGATGGTGCCGTGTTCGGCTTCCCAGCCCCGCCACTGGCACCAACGGCGGGTCCGGTCCAGCATCATCTGCCGGGCGGCCTCGGTGAGTTTCTCCCAGAAGGCGAGGGGCGCCGGATGGATGTCCGCGATCTCGATGAGCACGTCGAGCGCCAGCTCCCATTCCTGAAGCTCGATGTCGTCGCGCACATCCCCGACCGTCTGGCCGTTGTCCGCCGCGGCGTCCTGGGGCAGGAGGTCGACGGCCTGCCGAATGAGTGTGAACGCGTCATCCATGTGCTGGATTGTCATCCGGTCCCGAACGCTTTGTCACAGGCGCCGGTGCAGGACGCGGAAGCGTGACTCGCCGGGACACCCCGATGTGCTGCGTCGACAGGGCCGGTGCGCTGCGTCTCGCGGGACGCGTTCGGATGCGCGGATCCGCGGGCTGGCACACTTTGTCATGTGAAACCCGTGGTGAAGAGAACGACGAGCGACTTGCGGCGGCACAACCGGTCCGTCATCCTCTCCGCGCTGTATGTGCAGGGACCCACCAGCCGGAACCGGCTGACCCGCGCCTCCGGCCTCAGTTCGGCGACGGTGAGCAACGTCGTCTCCCAACTTCTCGCCGAGGGGCTGATCGCGGAGGGCGGTTCGGAGGACTCCGACGGAGGCCGGCCGCGTTCCGTACTCGAGATCCGACCGGACTACGGCACCGTGATCGGTGTCGACATCGGCGAGACGCACGTCAGGATCGGTCTGTTCGACTGGACCCTGTCCGTGCTCCACTCCGAGGTCTACCCGATCGCCGACACCCGGCTCGACGCCGAGTCGGTTGCCGCGCTGGTGCTCCAGGGGATCGCCGAGGTGACCCGCGCCGCGGGCATCGACCCCGCAGAATTGCTCGGCATCGGCGTCGGCGTGCCCGGCGCGGTCCAGCCCGACCCACAGATCCCCGGGCGCACACTCGTGCACGCGCCGACGCTCGGCTGGTCCGGTGTCCCGCTCGGCGAGATGCTCGCCCCCGGCATCGAGGCACCGCTCATGCTGGACAACTGCGCCCGCACCCTGGGCCAGGCGGAGATGTGGCGCGGTGTGGGCCGGGGCGCCGACCGCGTGGTCACCGCGCTCATCGGAGTCGGCGTGGGCGCGTCCCTCGGTTCGGGCGTGGAGGGCGGGATCGCGGGCCTGGCCCCCGCCACGATCGAGTGGGGTCATACGGTGATCTACGCGGGCGGGCTGCCCTGCCGCTGCGGCTCACGGGGCTGCCTGGAGGCGTACGTCGGCGCCGAGGCCATCCTGCACCGTTACCAGTCCACGCTGGGCAGTCAGCCGTTCCGGTCCGCCGGGACCGAGAGCCGGTTCGCGGAGCTCACGGCACGGGCGGCGACCGACCCGGTGGCCATGGAGACCCTGGAGAAGGTCGGGGAGTACATCGGCATCGGGATCGGCAACCTGATCAACCTGCTCCACCCCGATCTCGTGGTGCTCTCCGGATGGGCCGGCTCGGTGATGGGCGGGGTGGTACTGCCCACCGTGCGCGAGACGGCCGAGCGGCACGCCCTGTCGTATCTGCGCGGGCGCACCCGCATCGAGGTCGGGCGGCTGGGCCAGGAGGCGGTGGCGATGGGCGCCGCCACCCTGCCGGTGGCGGACCTGCTGGCGACGAGCGGCCGACGGTCGACAATCGTTTCCGGGCTGGAGGCCGGCGCGGAGGCCTGGGCGTAGACCCAGGCGTAGACCCAGGCGTTTCCCGTTCGCGGTGCTCGCATCCGCACTGGTTGACGCCAATGACTGTCGCCTCTTAGTTTAAGTCGTAGCCAAAGTCTCCTGACCTCCGTGGAGTCTTCATGACGTCTCAGTTCCCCGCAGCCCGGCTCTACATCGACGGAACGTTCCGCCCGGCCTCCTCAGGGCGTACCGCCGACGTCGTGGAGAAGGCCACGGGTGCCGTGATCGGTACGTACGACCTTGGTGGGGCCGCGGATGTCGGACGGGCGGTGGCCGCGGCCCGTGCCGCCCAGCCCGGCTGGGCCGCGCTGAGCGCTCCCGAGCGCGCGGCCTGCCTCGGTCGCATGGCGGACTTTCTCCAGGCGCATTACTCGGAGCTGGTCGAGCAGAGCATGCGCGAGACCGGCGGGGTGCGGGACAAGGCCGAGGACGAGGTGTCCACCGGCATCCGGCAGCTGCGGATCTCGATGATCCAGGCGAGCGAGAACGCCGGCGACCTGCTGCCGCCGTACAAGGCGGGCAAGCTCTCGATGTCCCGGGCGGTGCCGCTCGGCGTGATCGGCGTAATCACCCCGTGGAACTACCCGGTCAACCTCGCCATGCGGGCGGTCGCGCCGGCGCTGGCCTTCGGCAACACCGTCGTGCTCAAGCCGGCCGAGCTCACCCCGATCATCGGCGGCCAGGTGCTCGCCGAGGCCGCCGAGGCGGCGGGCCTGCCGCCGGGCGTCCTCAACGTGGTGCCCGGCGACGGCCTCGACGCCGGGCACGCGCTCGCCGAGCATGCCGGCCTGAACCTGCTGGACTTCACCGGATCCCGTGAGGTCGGCCTCTCCATCGCCGCCTCCGCGGCCGCCACCCTGCGGCCGATCCGGCTCGAACTCGGCGGCAGCAACGCCTTCTTGGTTCTCGACGACGCTGACATCGACCTCGCGGCCTCGTGCGCGATGGTCGCCTCGCTCGAATACCAGGGGCAGACCTGCATCAGCGCGAGCCGCCACATCGTCACCCGGGCGGTCGCGGACCGCTATGTCGACGCCCTCACCCGCCGCGCCGCCGCCTTGCGCGTCGGCGATCCGATGAGCGGTACGGCGGATCTCGGCCCCCTGATCAGCACCCGCCAGCGCGACCGGGTGCACGCCCTCGTGACGGCGTCGGTGGAGATGGGCGCGGAGGTGCTCACCGGCGGCACGTTCGACGGTTCCGAGGGGCTGTTCTACCGGCCCACCGTGCTGGCCAAGGTGACGCCCGAGATGCCCGCCTTCACCGAGGAGATCTTCGGCCCGGTCCTCCCGGTCACCGTCGTGGACGACCAGGAGGAGGCGGTGGCGGTGGCCAACGGGCTGCCCATGCTGATGAATTCGGTGTTCTCCGCCGACCTCATACGAGGCCTGTCGGTGGCCGAGCGCTTGGACGCCGGCGAGGTGCACGTCAACGACGCCCACGCCCGGCACGGCGCCGACGACCAGATGGCGGGCTTCACCAAACGCCAGTGGATCGGCGTCCAACGCACTCCGCTCACCCTGCCGGCCTGGACCGCCGACCCCGCGACCCGTTGATGGCGGCTCGTAGGGCGTTGGTGGTGCGCGGCGGCTGGGAAGGTCACGCCCCACGGGAGTGCACCGACCTGTTTCTGCCCGCGCTGGCCGACGCCGGGTTCGCGGTCACCGTACGAGAGGACCTGGACGCCTACGCCGACGCCGACCTCATGGCACGTACCGACCTCGTGGTGCAGTGCTGGAGCGAAGGTCGGCTGACCGAGGAGCAGTGCGCGGGGCTCGTGTCGGCCGTCGAGGCGGGCACCGGCTTCGCGGGCTGGCACGGCGGTGTCGTAGCGACGTTCCAGGACTCTCCCGCGTACCTGCGCATGGTCGGGGGCCTGTTTCTGCACCACCCGGCGGAGTTCCTGGAGTACCGGGTCCGGATCGAGCCGGAACTCCGGGAGCACCCGATCGTCGCCGGGCTGCCCGACGCGACGGTCGTGACGGAGCAGTACTGGATGTTGACCGACGCGTTCAGCACGGTACTGGCGTCCACCACCGTCGAGCCGGGCGCCGCGGGGCAGGGCGAACGGCCGGTCGACATGCCCGTCGCCTGGACCAGGCAGTGGGGGAGGGGACGTGTCTTCTTCTCCGCCGTGGGCCACCGACCGGACGACCTGCGCGAGCCGACGATACGAGAGCTCACCCGGCGCGGCCTGATCTGGGCGGCACGGTGAACGAGGGGAAGCGGTACGGCGCACTGTCCGTATCGGCCTGATCTGTAATCCTTCGGTGATCCCGGCCGTGCGTCCCGGCGCGTACGGTGCAGGGGCCGGACGCCTTGCTTCGCGAGTCGCCCCTGTGTCCGCCACCAGGGGTGCACGGCGTCGGTGGAGAAATCGACTCATAAAGAAATCGACACATCGTGAATCGGTACGTAACTCGTATTGACCGCGCCTTCACTGCGACTTAGCTTAAGTCGCAGTCAAAGTAGGGACAGGTCGACTCGGGTCGGCCCTGGGTTCGGGTCACAGGCCCTCTTCTGGCACGAAAGTGAGACTGGCCAATGAAGACCAGATTCGTCGCAGTCGCAGGCGCCACGCTGGCCGCCACCCTGGTTCTCGCCGCCTGCGGGGGCGGGGACGGCGGTTCCGACAGCGGTTCGGCATCGAAGGGCGGCAAGGTCCGCCTCACCATGTGGGCCTGGGACCCGGGCATGGACAAGGTCGTCGCCCTGTGGAACTCGACGCACCCCGACATCCAGATCGCCCTCAGCAACCCGGCGGGCGGTGACCAGCTCGTCAGCAAGATGATCACCGCACACCAGGCCAAGACAGCCCCCGACATCGCGAAAGTCGAGTACCAGTCGCTGCCCGGCCTGGTGGCGAACGGCGTGATCCGTGACATCACCGCCGAGACGAAGAAGGCGGTCACGGACTTCGACGACGCGACGCTGGCCCAGACCCGTTTCCAGGGCAAGGTCTACGGCATCCCGCAGGACTTCGCGCCGCTGATGATGTTCTACCGGGCCGACCTGTTCAAGAAGTACGGCCTGAAGGTGCCCGCCACCTGGCAGGAGTACGAGCAGGTGGCCGCGCAGCTGCACACCAAGGCCCCCAGCGCCTCGATGACCAACTTCGATGCCGCCGACCCGGGTTGGTTCACCGGCCTCACCCAGCAGGCGGGCGCCGACTGGTGGACCACGGAGGGCGACTCCTGGCACGTGGACATCAACGGCACGGCCAGCGACAAGGTCGCCGACTACTGGCAGGGCCTGGTCGACAAGGGGCTGGTGAAGAAGAACCCCTCCTTCTCCCCGCAGTGGAACAAGGAGATGAACAACGGCACCCTCCTCACCTGGATCTCCGGCGCCTGGGCCCCGGCCCAGATCGGCGGCATCGCCCCGTCGACCAAGGGCAAGTGGACCGCCGCGCCGCTGCCGGCCTGGACGGCGGGCGACAACACCACCGGCATCTGGGGTGGTTCGGCCATCACGGTCACCGCCGACTCCAAACACCCCGCCGAGGCAGCGGAGTTCGCGAGCTGGCTGAACACCGACGCCAAGGCGGTGACGGCGCAGGTCAAGAACATCAACATCTATCCGGCCTCGACCTCCGGACGTGCCCTGCCGATCCTCGACCAGCCGCCGGCCTTCTTCCCGAACCAGCCGGACTACTACGCCCAGGTGAGCAAGGTGGCACCAGGCGCACGCAGCTTCTCGATGTGGGGCCCGAACGTCACGGTGACCTTCTCCGCCTACCGGGACAGCTTCGGCGCGGCGCTCCAGTCGGGCAAGTCGTTCACCGGCGCGCTCGACACCATGCAGAACAACACCACGGCAGGCATGAAGAAGCTCGGGTTCACCCTCCACTGACCCCGGCGACACGGTCGCCCGGCGCGCCTCCCTGACTCCTGCGCCGGGCGACCGTACCGGCATCAACCACCGAACCGGCCACTCATCCGATGGGGACGACACTTCGATGGCGACAAGCACTTCGCGGCGGAACCGCAGGGCGGGCCAGAGTCGGCTGCCCTATCTGCTGGTCCTGCCCGCGACCCTGCTCCTCCTGCTGTTCGTGGTCGCCCCCGGGGCCTACGCACTGCTCCTCAGCTTCCAGCAACGCAAGGTCAGCGGCGGCCTGTTGGGCACCGGAAGCAGAACGGTCTTCGCGGGTCTGGACAACTACTCCGCCGTGATCCATGACTCCGAGCTGTGGCACAGCGTGCTGCGGATGCTGCTCGTCGGCGCGATCACCGTACCGGCGACCGTGCTGCTCGCCCTGCTGTTCGCGCTCCTTCTGGACACCGCGCGGGCCCGGTTCACGCGATTCACCCGGCTGGCGATCTTCCTCCCGTACGCGGTGCCCGGAGTCATCGCCACGCTCCTCTGGGGCTTCCTCTACCTGCCCGCGACCAGCCCCATCGGCGGGCGGGACGTCGACTTCTTCGGCACCTCGATGGTCTACGTCTCGGTCGCGAACATCGCGGTGTGGGGCGCGGTGGGCTTCAACATGGTGGTGATGTACACGTCCCTGCGCGGACTGCCGCCGGAGATCTACGAGGCGGCAAGGATCGACGGAGCGTCGGAACTCCAGATCGCGCTGCGGGTGAAGGTCCCGCTGATCCGCCCCGCCATCGCCATGTGCACCCTGTTCACCGTCCTGGCCGCCCTGCAGCTGTTCAACGAACCGAACACACTCCAGCCGCTGTCGAACGCCATCTCCCTGACCTGGGTTCCCCTGATGAAGATCTACACCGACGCCTTCGTCGACTCCGACATCCATCTCGCGGCGGCCACCTCGATCGTCTTCGCGGTCGGCATCCTCGCCGTGTCCTTGCTCGTCGGGCGCCTCGCCCAGACCCGCTGGGGCGCCGCCGGAGCCGTAGGCAAGGAGCAGCGATGACGATCGACTCGCCCGCCCGCCCCGTGGCGCCCCAGCTGACCGCCACCCGCACCGAACCACCCCGCCGCCGAGGCATCGCCCTGCTGCCCACCGCCGTACTGCTCCTCGGCGCGGTCTACTGCCTGGTGCCGACGCTGTGGATCCTGATCGCGTCCACCAAGTCACGCAGCGAGTTGTTCTCGACCGCGACCTATCTGCCGTCGTTCGGCTCGGGGTTGGTGGACAACATCGCCGACCTCTCCTCGTACGACTCGGGCGTGTTCTGGCACTGGATGTTCAACAGCTTCCTGTACGCGGGGGTCGGCGGGCTCGTGGCCACCGCGGTCTCGGCGGCGACCGGTTACGCCATCGCCAAGTACGAATTCCGGGGCCGCAACCTGCTGTTCAAGACGATCCTGGCGGGCGTCCTGCTGCCACAGGTGGTCCTGGCCGTGCCGCAGTACCTGCTGCTGGCCCGAGTCGGCATCACCGACAGCTACCCGGCGGTGATCCTGCCCCAACTCTTCAACCCGTACGGCATCTACCTGTGCCGCATCTACGCCGCCGCGTCCGTCCCCGACTCGCTGCTCGACGCCGGGCGGATGGACGGGGCGAGCGAGTGGCGGATGTTCTCGGCGATCGGCCTGCGGCTCATGGCCCCCGGGCTGATCACCGTCTTCCTGCTCCAGTTCATCGTCATCTGGAACAACTTCCTGCTGCCCTTCGTCATGGTGACGAGCGACGACAAGTTCCCCCTGACGGTCGGCCTCTACAGCCTCCTGCGCCACGGCGCCAACCAGGCATCCCTGTACTCCCTGGTGATCACGGGCACGCTGCTGTCCGTGATCCCTGTCATTGCGCTGTTCTTGTCTTTGCAGCGGTATTGGCGCATCGACCTGGTGACTGGGGGACTGAAGTGAAGTGACCGACACGGGTCGGCGACTTCGGCTTCGGGGTAGTCGCTTCAGGCGTTCGTGCCGAGGGCGACCCAGTCAAGTACGGATTCCAGGAGGACATGGAGTTCTTGCTCGGTTCGGAGGTCTCGGTGCTCCGGACGGTGGTCACCGGTGCTGAGGTCCGCGAAGTCGAGTTCGGTTTCTCCGGTGTTCCAGACGGTGATCTGTACGATCCGGTGGTCGGCCTCGACGGTGAGCCATGCGCTGGCTTTGAGGCGGCCGTCTCGTGGCGAGTGCCGCAGCTCGGTGGTCATCCCGCGTGCGCGGAGAGGCACTTCGTTCTTGGCGGACCATGTCGTGAGTGCGACCGGGAGGTTCGGCGGTCGAGGGCCGCTCTCGGCTGTCGGGTAGGACGCCTGGTAGGCGAGGCGTTCATCGGCCTGGTCGCCGATGTGGGCAAGGCAGTTGTCCAGGTCGAGGAACTCTTCCCAGGCCGGTCGTCCGCTTGCCGCCGCCAGTCTGGCGACGACCAGGTCTTCGAGTTCGGGGACGCGCTTGTTCTTCCAGATCTTGTCGGCCAGGCTGACCAGGAGGTCTTCCGTGCCGATGTCGTCGGTGGTCCAGGTGGCGTGTGTTGCGGCGAAGCGTGCCATGGCGGAGTCGATGCCGTGGGTCATGAGCAGGTCGCGGCCGGCTGCTTCGTGCTGTGAACCGGGGGCGGACAACTCGGCGGTGTGCAGCGTCTTGCCGATGTCGTGGGTGGCGGCTCCGAAGAGAACGGCCTCCGGATTGATGCCCAGGTCGAGGTCGCGCGCGGCGATCCATTCGAGGAGTTGCCCTGCTACGTCGTGGACTGCCCGCAGATGGGCGACCAGGCGGGGCGGAGCATCGACCTTGTGGAGCAGGTCGGCTGCTTCGATCGGCAGGGGACGCAGTGGGGGTTGGTCGGTGTCCTGGAGGGCGATCGACAGCACTCGCGAGGTCGTCACCGCGACAGGGTAGCTGTTGCAGTTGCTGTGGGGGTGAGGGCTTCAGGGGCGCTTCCAACTCTGCGGGCTGACAAGGTGGTTGGGATGATCACTTGTTAGCGTGTGCCGATGGAAGATCTGGAAACCGTGGCTTGGCCGCCTGAGCCGATCAAGACCGAGAGGCTCGTGCTCCGGGAGTCCGAGACCCGGGACCGTGCGACGTTCATCGAGCTGCTTGCGTCAGCAGAGGTGCACACCTATCTCGGTGGGCCCCGGCCGCGTGACGAGCTTGAGCGCGAGATATCCGAGGTCCCCGAGCGGCGGCCCGGGAACTTCGTCGTGGAACTCGACGGGGCGATGATCGGCCTGATCCTGCTCAGGAGGGCGAAGGGGCATCGGTGCGCGGCTGCCGAGGGGAAGGCCGATCTCGGGTATCTGTTCCTGCCGCGGGCGTGGGGATTCGGGTACGCCTCCGAGGCGTGCACGGCGGCACTGGACTGGCTCGCCGGCCAGCTTCCCGGTGAGCCGGTAGTGCTTGCCACCCAGAGTGCCAACGTCGGTTCGATGCGGCTCGCGGCGAAGCTGGGGTTCACCGAGGTGGAGCGGTTCGAAGCCTGGGGTGCCGAACAATGGCTCGGCATGTGGTCGCCGGGCACGGCGTCGGGTTGAGGGTGCGACGCCCGGACGGCCCCCTGTCCCACGTACGTCAGCTTGCCGTTTGCTCGGTGGGGAAGTCGGCGCTGAGCGTCACCTCCCGCCAGCCGTCGAACTCGGACCTGAGCGAGCCGAGCCTGGCGGTGGCGATGTCGTATGCGGCCCTGCCCAACAGCAGGCGGAGTGGGGGCTGTTCGGCCGTGACCGCCTCGATGACGGCCTGGGCGGCGCGGGCCGGGTCACCGGGCTGGTGGCCGTAGGTGGCCAAGGTGCTCATGCGTCGCGTGCCCGCGGTGGCGGCGTAGTCGGCGATGGAGGTCGAGGACTGGCGCATCGAGGGACCGGACCAGTCGGTGCGGAACGCGGCGGGTTCGACGATCGTGACCTTGATGCCGAGCGGGGCGACCTCGGCGGCGAGGGACTCGGAGAGACCCTCCACGGCGAATTTGCTGGCGTGGTAGTAACCGGTGGCTCCAAAGGCGACCAGGCCACCGAGTGAGGAGATGTTCACGATGTGGCCGGCGCGACGGGCTCGCATACCGGGCAGAACCGCCCTGGTGGTGTCCACCAGACCGAAGACGTTGGTGTCGAACAGGGCGCGGACCTCGTCGTCCTCGCCCTCCTCGACGGCCGCGAGGTACCCGTAGCCCGCGTTGTTCACCAGTACGTCGATCCGCCCGAAGGCGGCCTCCGCCTCGGCGACCGCGTGTGCGGTCTGCTCCGGGTCGGTGACGTCCAGCGCGAGGACTAGGGCGCGTTCCTCGTGTCCGGCGATCAAGTCGGCGGCTTTGGCGGGGTTCCGGGCCGTGACCACCGCCCGCCATCCGCGTTCCAGGACGGCGCGGGCCAGTGCGCGGCCCAGGCCGGAGGAGCAGCCGGTGATGAACCAGACGGGGGACGCGGGCGAGACGTGAGAGTCAGGGGAGGTCATGCGGGATGTGTCCTTCGTAGTGAGCGTCCGGGAATTCGGTGAGGGTGAAGCTGCCCAGCAGGGCCAGTGACTGTTCGGCGGGGCTGCCGGGTTCGGCTCGGTAGA
This sequence comes from Streptomyces sp. NPDC001002, assembly GCF_053599215.1. Lineage (NCBI taxonomy): Bacteria > Bacillati > Actinomycetota > Actinomycetes > Kitasatosporales > Streptomycetaceae > Streptomyces > Streptomyces sp. NPDC001002. Next base: position 46,094 of record NZ_JBSFLV010000077.1, read on the forward strand.
CCACCAGGTGCTGGCCCGGCGCGCTGTGGACGGAGAACGTCTCGAAGTTCAGGGTCAGTTCGCCGACCACCGGGTGGTGAAAGCGTTTGGCCGAGGCCGTCTTGGCCCGGACCTCGTGGCGGGCCCACATGCGGGCGAAGTCGTGGTTGCGTACGGAGAGTTGGCCCACCAGCTCCTGCAGCCGCTGGTCGTCCGGGTCGGGGTTGGCGGCCCGCAGTGCGGCCACGCAGCCCTGCGCCACAACGGCCCAGTCGCGGTAGAAGTCGCGTGCGGCGGGGTTGAGGAACATCGCCGTGATCAGGCTCGTCTCGCTGCCGAGCCACGAGAACAGCGCCTCGCCCAGGGAGTTGACGGCCAGCAGGTCGAGGTAGCGGCCGTAGACCAGAGCCGGTGTGTCCGGCCAGGCGTCCAGCAAGGACACCAGCTGCGGGCCGGCGTACTCCCGGACAGCCCGGGACTGCCCGCGCTGTGGCGGATCGACGAGTGCGCGCAGGTAGGCCGCCTCCTCGTCGGCCAGCAGGAGTGCGGCCGCCAGCGCCCCGAGTACCTGGGGTGACGCGGCCATCCACCGGGCCCTGGTCGCCCACGACCCGGAGGCGGCACGGGCGGCGGCGGCCGCGCATGTGGGCGAGGTGGAGCAGTGGCTGCGG
>NZ_JBSFLV010000078.1:0-45532 GCF_053599215.1 Streptomyces sp. NPDC001002
AGCGTGAGGGAAACGCCCGGTTACATTCCGAACCCGGAAGCTAAGCCTTACAGCGCCGATGGTACTGCAGGGGGGACCCTGTGGGAGAGTAGGACGCCGCCGAACAATCTTTGGAGGACCCCTGGTCCCAGCGTCAAGCTGGGACCAGGGGTCCTTTTGTGTTTTGAATCAAGCTCCACCCGGAGCGCGCCGGCTACCCGGCTGCGCGAGAATGACTTGCGGTACCGAAGACAGGAGTCACCGATGTCCACCAACTCTCCCGAGGATCGACCGGAGCGCGACCAGCGGCGCCGGGAAAGTGGTGATCGCGGCGACCGTGGTGGTTACCGCGGAGGTCGCAGCGACCGCGGTGGCTCCGGAGCCACTGGTGGTTCCGGTGGTGCCAACCGTGGCGGCGGTTATGGGCGCCGCGACGACAACCGGCCTGCGCCCGGCCGACGTGATGACAATCGGGGTGGCTCCGGCGACCGCCGGAACGATGACCGTGGTGACCGCGGCGGCTTCCGTCGGGATGACAACCGAGGTGGCGGCTACGCGGGTCGCCGCGACGACCGACGCGATGGTGACCGTGGCTCGCGCCCGTCGTTCCAGCGTGACGACCGCGACCGTGGTTCCCGTCCGGCGGGGCAGCGTGACGACCGTGACCGCGGTTCTCGTCCGTCCTTCCAGCGCGATGACCGCGGTGACCGTGGTGGTTCCCGTCACTCGTTCCAGCGGGACGATCGGGATCGTGGCTCGCGTCCCTCCTTCCAGCGGGACGATCGCGATCGTGGGCCGCGTCGGGACGATCGTGGTGGCGACCGGCCGCCCTTCCGTCGCGATGACCGGGGCGACCGTGGTGACCGGCCGGCGTTCCGTCGTGACGACCGCGGTGGAGAGCGTCGGGACGGAGACCGCGGTGGCTTCCGGCGGGACGACAACCGGGGCGACCGTCGGGATGACCGCCGCGACGGCGACCGAGGCAGCGCCCCCCGCCGTGACGACCGTAGGGACGACCGCGACCGTGGCTCGCGGCCGTCGTTCCAGCGCGATGACCGTGGTGACCGGGGTTCCCGCCCCTCGTTCCAGCGGGATGACCGGGATCGTGGTTCTCGTCCCTCCTTCCAGCGGGATGACCGTGACCGTGGGCCGCGTCGGGATGACCGTGGTGGCGATCGTCCGCCCTTCCGTCGTGACGACCGCGGTGACCGTGGTTCCCGTCCGGCTGGGCAGCGCGACGACCGTGACCGTGGCTCGCGGCCGTCGTTCCAGCGCGATGACCGTGGTGACCGGGGTTCTCGGCCCTCCTTCCAGCGTGACGATCGTGACCGTGGGCCGCGTCGGGACGACCGTGGCGGGGATCGTCCGCCCTTCCGCCGCGACGACCGCGGAGACCGCGGTGACCGTGGTCCCCGTCCGGCCGGCCAGCGTGACGACCGCGGTGGTTTCCGGCGGGACGACAACCGGGGTGAGCGCAGCGGTGGGTTCCGGGGTCGGGACGACCGTGGTGGGCATGGGCCCCGGCGTGACGACCGCGGTGGGCGTCCCGGTGGTTACCGGGGTCGCGACGATCGGCAGGGCGGTGGCGGCTACCGCGGCCGTGACGACCGGGATCGGGACAGGGACCGTGAGCCGATCAAGCGGCTGCCGATCCCCGAGGACGTCACCGGCGACGAGATCGACAAGGACGTACGGCAGGAGCTGCAGAGCCTGCCCAAGACGCTGGCCGAGGACGTCGCGAAGAACCTGGTGATGGTTGCCCGGCTCATCGACGAGGACCCCGAGGGCGCGTACGGCTACTCCAAGGTGGCGTTGAGGCTGGCGTCGCGTGTCGCTGCCGTACGGGAGGCGGCCGGGTTCGCGGCGTACGCGAATCAGAAGTACTCCGAGGCGCTCGGGGAGTTCCGGGCGGCGCGTCGGATGACCGGGTCCGTGGACCTGTGGCCTGTGATGGCGGACTGCGAGCGTGGGCTCGGGCGGCCGGAGAAGGCGCTGGACATGGCCGGTGCGCCCGAGGTGAACAAGCTCGACAAGGCCGGGCAGGTCGAGATGCGGCTCGTCGTGGCCGGCGCTCGGCGTGACATGGACCAGCTCGACGCGGCCATCGTGACCCTGCAGAGCCCCGAGCTCGCGTCCAACGCCGTGCAGCCGTGGACCGCGCGGTTGCGGTACGCCTATGCGGACGCGCTGCTCGCCGCCGGTCGTGAGGCCGAGGCGCGGGAGTGGTTCGGGAAGGCGATCGAGGCCGACCGGGACGGCAGCACGGACGCGTCGGACCGGCTCGCCGAGTTGGACGGTGTCGAGTTCGTCGACGCCTTCGATGAGGACGACGAGGACGACAGCGACGGTGAGCAGGCCGCCGATGTCGAGCCTGAGGCGGAGGTCGACACCGAGGTCGCGGTCGAGGCTGAGACCGAGGTTGAGGCGCCCGTCGAGATCCCGGTCGAGGACGAGGTCCGGGTCGAGGACGACGTAGAGGACGAGGACGTAGACGACGAAGACGTCGAGGACGGCGTCGAGGATCGTAAGAACTGATCCGCGTATGAAGAAGGGCGGGGCCGTGAGGTCCCGCCCTTCTTCATGTCCGGCGTCAGATGCGCGTGTCCGCTGTCAGAGTTCCAGCGCGCGCAGCACCAGGCCCGACGCCGGTTTCGGGCCGAACGACGTCGACTTGCGGGGCATCGTCACGCCCTGGCGGGCCAGGTCGCGGACGACCTCCTCGCGGACGGGGTGCATCAGGACCGCCGTGCCGCCGTCGCGTTCGGCCTTCTCGACCGTCGCGGCCGTGTCGTGGATGTAGGCGATGTGAGCGGGGGAGTCCTCGGGGATGTGCCAGACGTGGTCGAGGAGCGTGGCGTGCAGGACGGTCGCGTCCAGGGTGCGCCAGGCCGGTGGGTGGTCGGCGGGGATCGTGCGGGCCAGGAGGGCCGGGTCCGGGTGGTCCACGAGGTGGAAGGCTCCGTCGCCGGCCAGCAGGAAGGCGTTGCCCGCGCAGGCCGCGTCCGCCAGGGTCGTGAGGGCTTCCGGCAGGGGTACGTCCAGGCGCTGGACGCGGAAGAGGCCGTCGAGGGCGGCCAGGGCGTCGGCGACCGGGAGGCCGTGCAGGAGGCGGTGGATGGCGCGGACCCGCAGGGGGTAGCGGGCCGTGTCGACAAGGAGGACGAGGCCGTGGTCCCAGTCGCTGGGGGAGGGATGCTCCGCGCGTAGAAGTCGATAAGTCGCCCAGCGGTGATGGCCGTCGGCGATCAGGGCCTGGTGGTGGGACAGGTCGGAGCGGACGTCGGCCAGGTCCGCCGGGTCGGTGACCGCCCACAGGCGGTGGCTGTAGCCGTCCTCCGTGGTGGTGGCGAGCAACGGGGGTCGCTGGGCGGTGCGTTCGACCACCTTCGACGTGGGGGCCGAGCCGTTGCCGCGGTAGGTCAGGAGCAGGGGCTCCAGGTTCGCGGAGGTGGCGCGCATCAGGGCCGCGCGGTCGGCGACCACGTGCGGCATGACGTCCTCGTGGGGCAGCACCACGCCCTCGGAGGGGTCCGAGACGCGCAGGGCGCCGATGATGCCGCGCTGGAGCATGCCGTCGTCGTGGCGCTGTTCGTAGACGTACAGGCCCGGTTCGGGGTCGGTGGCCAGGACGCCCTCGTCGACCCAGCGGCGCAGGGTGTCGGCGGCCTGTTCGTTGCGGGCGCCGGCGGTGGTGGCCTGCGGCAGGATCAGGCGGACGATGTTGTGCGGGTCGGAGTCCTGGAGATGGTGCAGGCCGTCGGGGCGCACGACGACGTCGTACGGCGGAGATGTCACGGCGGCCAGGCTGCCGACCCGGTCGGGGTCGTACCGTAGGCCTCGGAACGGGGTGAGTTCCAGGCCTCGGGGCAGCGTTGCTTCCGAGTGACCTGCAGTGTTCATCCCGGCATCGTACGTGTGTCAGTGGCGTGCGGGCTGATCGGGGAAAGTCGTCGAACGAGGAGCGATGTGGAATGAGCCAGAGCGCCAGGAGGCAGCCCGAGGGCAGTGACCAGGCCCTGAGCGAGGCGTACGACACGGCGCTCCTCGACCTGGACGGGGTGGTGTACGCGGGCGGGAACGCGATCGCGTACGCGGTCGACTCGCTGGCCACCGCGCGTGAGGGCGGGATGCGTCTCGCCTACGTCACCAACAACGCGCTGCGCACCCCCGATGTCGTGGCCGCGCATCTCACCGCGCTGGGGATACCGACGGGTGCCGAGGACGTCATCACCTCCGCGCAGGCGGTCGCGCGGCTGATCAGCGAGCAGGTGCCGGCGAAGTCGCGGGTGCTGGTGATCGGCGGGGAGGGGCTGCGGGTCGCGCTGCGCGAGCGCGGTCTGGAGCCGGTGGAGTCGGCGGACGACGACCCGGCGGCCGTGGTGCAGGGGTACGGCGGACCCGATCTGGCCTGGGCGCGGTTCGCGGAGGCCGGGTTCGCCATCGCGCGCGGGGTGCCCTGGTTCGCGTCCAACACCGACCTGACGATCCCGAGCGCGCGCGGGATCGCGCCGGGCAACGGCGCGGCGGTCGAGGTCGTCCGGATCACGACCGGTGCCGAGCCGCAGATCGCCGGCAAGCCGCTGCCTCCGATGCACCGGGAGACGATCCTGCGCACCGGCGCGAAGCGGCCGTTGGTGGTCGGGGACCGGCTGGACACGGACATCGAGGGCGCGTTCAACGGCGAGGTGGACTCCCTGCTCGTCCTCACCGGCGTCACCGACGGACCCCAGCTCCTCGCCGCGCCGCCGCAGCACCGGCCGACCTACGTCGACGCCGATCTGCGCGGGATGCTGACGGGGCAGCCAGAGGTCGTCGAGGCGGGTGACGGGTTCCGGTGCGGTGGCTGGACCGCAAGGGCCGGTGCGGAGCGGCTGGAACTCGACGGTGACGGCGAGGACTTGGACGGGCTGCGGGCGCTGTGCGCGGCGGCCTGGACGGCGGCCGGCGACGGCAAGTGCGAACTGGACGCGGAGAAGGCCCTGGCGCGACTGGCGTTGTGAGCGGGGCCACATGGCGTCGAAGCTGTGAATCGGAGGGCGGTCACGACCAAGGATCGAAGGCGAATGCGAGGGTAGGCTAACCTAACTGCGTGTTGGTCGACAGTCCTCCCGAACAGCGCGCGGAAACCGCCCCCGCGCCCCCAAACCGCCGGGCGATACGGGCGTTTGGGCTCCTCGTCTCCGTCCTGATCCTGGCGCTCGTCGCGGTGGCGAGCATCGCGATCGGCGCGAAAGAGCTGTCCTTGGCGCAGGTCTGGCACGGCCTGTTCCAGGACTCGGGGACCTACGGGGACGTCGTCGTCGCGGAGCGCGTCTCGCGCACGCTGCTCGGGCTGCTCGCCGGCGCCGCGCTCGGGCTCTCCGGAGCCGTGCTCCAGGCGCTCACCCGCAATCCGCTGGCCGACCCCGGACTGCTCGGCATCAACGCGGGCGCGTCCGCCGCGGTCGTCACCGCGATGACGTACTTCGGTGTCACCTCGCTGACCGGGTACGTGTGGTTCGCCTTCCTCGGGGCGGCGGCGGTCGGCGCGCTGGTCTGGTTCCTGGGCGGCAGCCGGGGCGCGACGCCCGTGCGGCTCGCGCTCGCCGGGACCGCGATCAGCGCCGCGCTCTACGGCTATCTCCAGGCCGTGATGATCAGCGACCAGGCGGCGCTCGGCAAGATGCGCTTCTGGACGGTCGGTTCACTCACGACGGCGACCGACGAGACGGTTCTGCAAGTGCTGCCGTTCATCGCGGTCGGCACGGTCCTCGCCCTCGGTCTCGCCCGGCCGCTGAACGCCCTGGCCATGGGCGACGACACCGCCAAGGCGCTGGGCGCCAATCTCAACCGCACCCGGGCGCTGGCGATGCTCGCCGCCACCGTGCTGTGCGGGGCGGCGACCGCGGCCTGCGGCCCGATCGTGTTCGTCGGCCTGATGGTCCCGCACGTCGTGCGCTCCTTCACCGGCCCCGACCTGCGCTGGATCCTGCCGTACGCCACGATCCTGTCGCCCGTGATGCTGCTCGGCTCCGATGTCGTCGGCCGGGTCGTGGCGCGCCCCTCGGAGGTGCAGGTCGGCATCGTCACCGCGATCATCGGCGGCCCGGTCTTCATCTATCTCGTACGACGCCGGAGGACGACCCAGCTGTGAGGACCAACCGTGTCATGAGGACGCCGGGTGGACTCTCCCTGCGTCTGGACGTCCGTGCCGTCACCGTCGTATCGCTGCTGCTGCTCACCGCGCTCGCCGCGAGCGTCGTGCTGATCGGCACCGGTGACTTCCCCATATCTGCGGGGGACGTGCTGAAGACGCTGGCCGGGAACGGGGACGCCGGGCAGGAGTTCATCGTCAACGAACTGCGGCTGCCCCGGGTCCTGGTGGGTCTGCTGGTCGGCGCCTCGCTCGGGCTCGGCGGTGCCCTCTTCCAGGCAGTCACCCGCAATCCGCTGGGCAGCCCGGACGTGCTCGGCCTCAGCCAGGGGGCGACGGCCGGGGCGCTGGTGATGATCGTGCTGTTCTCCGGCAGCGCCGGCCAGGTCACCATGGGCGCGCTCGTGGGCGGGCTGGCGACCGGGCTCGCCATCTATCTGCTCGCCTGGAAGCGGGGCGTGCACGGCTACCGGCTCGTCCTGGTCGGCATCGGCGTCTCCGCGATCGTCACCGCCGTCAACGGCTATCTCCTCACCCTCTCCGACATCGTCGACGCGACCCGGGCGGTCGTCTGGATGACCGGGTCCCTCAGCGGCCGGGACTGGGACCAGGTCTGGCCGCTGCTCGCGCTGTGCACGGTGCTCGTGCCGCTGGTCCTCGTCAACGGGCGCGGGCTGCGGATGATGGAGATGGGCGACGACGTCTCGAACGCCCTCGGGGTGCGTGTCGAGCGGGTGCGGGCGCTGCTGCTGGTGGCCGCCGTCCTGCTCACCGCGACCGCGACCGCCGCCGCGGGGCCCGTCGGCTTCGTGGCCCTCACCGCGCCCCAGCTCGCACGCAGGCTGACCCGCTCGCCCGGCCCCAACCTGCTGCCGTCCCTGTGCATGGGCGCCGCCCTGCTGGTCACCGCCGACTGGCTCTCGCAGAAGATCTTCGGTGCCGACCAGATCCCCGTCGGTGTGGTCACCGGCGTCCTCGGCGGTGTCTATCTGTTGTGGCTGCTCGTCAGCGAGCGCAGGGCGGGCCGGATATGAGCGACCAGAGCATCCCCAGCCGCGGGCTGGACAACCGAAGGAGCACCGTGAACCGCCTGTCCGCCGAGAACGTCACCCTCGCCTACGACCAGCGGGTCATCGCCGAGCAGCTCTCGGTGGAGATCCCCGACAACTCCTTCACCGTGATCGTCGGGCCGAACGCGTGCGGCAAGTCGACATTGCTGCGGGCCCTGTCCCGGATGCTCAAGCCGAACGTCGGCCGGGTGCTCCTTGACGGCCAGGTCATCCAGTCGATGCCGGCCAAGAAGGTCGCGCGCACCCTGGGCCTGCTCCCGCAGACCTCCATCGCGCCCGACGGGATCACCGTCGCGGACCTCGTCGGCCGCGGCCGCTACCCGCACCAGGGCATCCTGCGCCAGTGGTCGACCGAGGACGAGAAGGTCGTACAGGAGTCCATGGCGCAGACCGGGGTCGCCGAGCTCGCCGATCGCTATGTCGACGAATTGTCCGGCGGTCAGCGGCAGCGCGTGTGGATCGCCATGGCGCTCGCCCAGCAGACCCCGCTGCTGCTGCTCGACGAGCCGACGACGTATCTCGACATCCAGCACCAGATCGACGTCCTGGACCTCTGTGCCGAGCTGCACGAGGAGCAGGGGCGGACGCTGGTCGCCGTGCTGCACGACCTCAACCACGCGGCGCGTTACGCCACGCACCTCATCGCGCTGAAGGAGGGGCGGATCATCGCCGAAGGGGCGCCCAAGGACATCGTCACGGCCGAGTTGGTCGAGGACGTGTTCGGGCTGCGCTGCCAGGTCATCGACGACCCGGAGACGGGGACCCCGCTGGTGGTGCCGGCCGCGCGGAAGGCGCGTACGAAGGCGCGCGCCGACCTCAGGAAGGAGACCGGCGTGGTGGAGGAGAAGGTCGCCGCTACAGAAGCTTCCTGAGCTGGAACAGATCGCGCAGGCCCGCCTCCAGGCGCACCCGGCCCGAACCCCAGGCCTTCGCGAAGTTCAGCTCGCCGTTCACCAGCGCGACCAGGTCGTCGCCGGACATGGCCAGCCTGATCTGGGCCTTCTCCTTGGGAGGGCCCTGCAGGGTGTCCTGCACCACGATCCGGCCGCCCGTCATGCGGCCGACGAACGTGACGTCCAGGTCCGTGATGCGGCAGCTCACCGAGCGGTCCAGGGCCGCCGCCGCGGCGGTGTCCCCCTCGGCGCGCTGCATGTTGTCCGAGAGCTTTTCGAGTGCGGCGCGGCACTCCTCGATCGTGGCCATCGTGATCGACGGTACCCCAGCTCTTCGGGGTAGCGTCTGGGCATGAGCGACACAGTGCCCGAGGCCACAGCGCAGGAGGAGCCGGCCGAGGTCGAGACCGAGTACGACCCCGCCGCTCCGGCCCCGCTGGCCGTGGACCGCACGCCGACCGGCAACGCCGAGGTCGACGGGCAGCTGGAGCGGCTGGCCGACGCCGACCACCTCGCCACGGACGGACACATCGAGGTGTACGAGGATGTGCACCGGGGGCTGCGCGACGCGCTCACCGCGCTCGACGCCCGCCCGGGACCTCCGGCTCCCACCCGCCACCCGACCACCACCCCTCAACGAGACCCTTCGGGTCACACCTATCAATCGCCGTACGAAAGCAGGAGCTGAACCGAACGTGGCAGGAGTCGCACGCCGTCGGCTGGACGCGGAGCTGGTGCGCCGGAAGCTGGCGCGCTCGCGCGAGCACGCCGGGCAGCTGATCGCGGCCGGCCGGGTCACCGTCGGCAAGACCGTCGCGACCAAGTCCGCCACACAGGTGGAGACCGCGGCGGCGATCGTCGTCCAGACCGACGACAGCGATCCCGACTACGTCTCCCGGGGCGGGCACAAACTCGCGGGCGCGCTGGCGGTCTTCGGACCGCAGGGGCTCGTGGTCGAGGGGCGGCGGGCGCTGGACGCCGGCGCGTCCACCGGCGGTTTCACCGATGTCCTGTTGCGGGCGGGTGCCGCACATGTCGTGGCGGTGGATGTCGGATACGGACAACTCGCTTGGTCTCTGCAGAGCGATGAACGCGTCACCGTCAAGGACCGTACGAACGTACGCGAGTTGACGCTTGAAGCGATCGATGGGGAACCTGTGGATCTTGTCGTGGGTGATCTGTCCTTCATCCCGCTCGGGCTGGTGCTGCCGGCCCTCGCGCGGTGTGTGAAGGCGGATGCCGACCTGGTGATGATGGTCAAGCCGCAGTTCGAGGTGGGGAAGGAACGACTGGGCAGCGGCGGTGTCGTCCGCAGTCCGCAGCTGCGGGCGGAGGCCGTGCGGGGCGTGGCCGGGAAAGCGTGGGAACTCGGGCTCGGGGTCAAGGGCGTCACCGCCAGCCCGCTGCCCGGACCCTCCGGGAATGTCGAGTATTTTCTGTGGCTGCGGGCCGGGGCACCCCGATTGGACCCGGCCGATGTCGACCGTGCAGTGGCGGAGGGGCCCCGTTGACACCGAACCGAGCTCGTACTGTTTTCCTGCTCGCCCACACCGGGCGGCCCGCGGCCATCCGCAGCGCCGAACTGGTCGTGAAGGGCCTGCTGCGCGAGGGCATCGGCGTACGCGTCCTGGAGTACGAGGCCGAGAACCTGCCGCTCCCCGAAGAGGTGGAGCTGGTCAAGGAGGCCACCGCGCAGTGCCTCGAAGGGTGCGAGCTGCTCATCGTGCTGGGCGGTGACGGGACGCTGCTGCGCGGCGCCGAGTTCGCCCGCGCGTCCGGAGTGCCCATGCTCGGCGTCAACCTCGGCAGCGTCGGCTTCCTCGCCGAGGCCGAGCGCGACGACCTCGACAAGGTCGTCGACCGGGTGGTCTCCAAGTCCTACGAGGTCGAGGAGCGGATGACGGTCGACGTCGTCGTGCACCGCAACGGCGACATCGTGCACACGGACTGGGCGCTGAACGAGGCGGCGGTGCAGAAGGCCGGCGCCGAGAAGCTGCTCGAAGTGGTGCTGGAGATCGACGGGCGGCCGGTCACCGGGTTCGGGTGCGACGGGATCGTGCTGTCGACGCCCACCGGGTCCACCGCGTACGCCTTCTCCGCCGGGGGACCGGTGGTGTGGCCCGAGGTCGAGGCGCTGCTGATGGTGCCGATCAGCGCGCACGCCCTGTTCGCGAAGCCGCTGGTGACCTCGCCGAACTCGGTGCTCGCCGTGGAACTGCTGCCGCACATTCCGCCGGGCGTGCTGTGGTGCGACGGGCGGCGGACCTTCGAACTGCCGCCGGGCGCCCGGGTGGAGGTACGGCGAGGGGCTGTGCCGGTACGGCTGGCCCGGCTGCATCACGCCTCCTTCACGGACCGGTTGGTCGCGAAGTTCGCCCTGCCGGTGTCCGGGTGGCGCGGGGCGCCGCACCACTGACCGTTCGAGGAAGTGTGCGGATGCGCGGGCGACTGTGGACGGTTTGTGGTCGCTCGCGCAGTTCCCCGGCCCGCGCGGGGCGTGACACTCCCCCGGGTGACAAGGGCACCTCGCACTCGCCCGGTCGGACCTCGTAAGGTCTTCATCGTGCTGGAAGAAATGCGGATACGGTCGCTCGGAGTCATCGACGACGCGGTCGTCGAGCTGTCGCCCGGGTTCACCGCCGTCACCGGTGAGACGGGTGCGGGCAAGACCATGGTGGTCACCAGCCTGGGGCTGCTGCTGGGCGGACGGGCGGATCCCGCGCTGGTGCGGATCGGCGCCGAGAAGGCGGTCGTGGAGGGGCGGATCTCCGTTCCCCCGGGCGCCTCGGCGATCGTGCGCGCCGAGGAGGCCGGGGCCGAACTCGACGACGGGGCGCTGCTCATCAGCCGTACCGTTTCCGCCGAAGGGCGGTCGCGGGCGCACGTGGGCGGACGCAGCGTGCCCGTGGGGCTGCTCGCGGAGCTCGCCGACGACCTCGTGGCCGTGCACGGCCAGACCGACCAGCAGGGGCTGCTGAAACTGTCCCGGCAGCGAGCGGCGCTCGACCGGTACGCCGGTGACGCCGTCGCCGGACCGCTCGCCAAGTACGGCGAGGCCTACCGGCGGCTGCGGGCCGTCTCGGTCGAGCTGGACGAGATCGTCACCCGCGCGCGTGAACGCGCCCAGGAAGCCGACCGGCTGCGCTACGGCCTCGACGAGATCGCGGGCGTCGAACCGCGCACCGGCGAGGACGTGGAGCTGGCGGAGGAGGCGAACCGGCTCGGACACGCCGAGGCCCTGTCGTCCGCCGCCACGGCCGCCCACGCGGCCCTCGCCGGCAACCCCGAGGACCCTGAGGGCATCGACGCGGCCACGCTGGTCGCGGGCGCGCACCGGGCCCTGGACGCCGTACGGTCGCACGACCCCGCGCTGTCCGCGCTCGCCGACCGGATCGGCGAGATCGGGATCCTTCTCGGCGATGTGGCAGGGGAGTTGGCGGGGTACGCCGACGACCTCGACGCCGATCCGCTGCGGCTGTCGGCCGTCGAGGAGCGGCGGGCCGCGCTCACCGCGCTGACCCGGAAGTACGGCGAGGACGTCAACTCCGTGCTCGCCTGGGCCGAATCGAGCGCCGCGCGGTTGACCGAACTGGACGGCGACGACGAGCGCATCGGCGAACTCACCGTAGAGCGGGACGCGCTGCGGGCCGAACTGGGCGGACTCGCGCAGGCGTTGAGCGACGCGCGCGCCGAGGCGGCCGAGCGGTTCGCGGCGGCCGTGACCGCCGAACTGGCCTCGCTCGCCATGCCGCACGCGCGCATCTCGTTCGAGATCCGGCAGACCGAGGACCCGGAGGGCGTGGAGGTCGGCGGACGCGCGGTCGCGTACGGTCCCTCCGGCGTCGACGAGGTCGAACTGCTCCTCGCCCCGCACCCCGGAGCGCCCCCGCGGCCCATCGCCAAGGGCGCGTCCGGCGGTGAGCTCTCGCGCGTGATGCTCGCCGTCGAGGTCGTGTTCGCGGGCACGGACCCTGTGCCGACGTACCTCTTCGACGAGGTCGACGCCGGCGTCGGCGGCAAGGCGGCGGTCGAGATCGGGCGCCGGCTCGCCAAGCTCGCCAAGTCCGCGCAGGTCGTCGTCGTCACCCACCTTCCCCAGGTCGCCGCGTTCGCCGACCGGCAGCTGCTGGTCGAGAAGACGAACGACGGGTCGGTGACCCGGTCCGGCGTGAAGGTCCTCGAAGGCGAGGAGCGGATCCGGGAGTTGTCCCGGATGCTGGCCGGCCAGGAAGACTCGCAGACGGCTCGGGCGCACGCGGAGGAGTTGCTGGCGACGGCGCGGGCCGACGGATAGCGGCGCGCGGCCGGCCCGGCTGAGTTCAGCTCGGCTCCGGGTGGACGGACGTTGCTCGTCGGTGCGTTGCCGCCTTGGGGGCGGTTTCGCGTGTCGGAAGGGCGCGTGACGGCGTGTGGGGCGGGCGCGCCCGCGTGCGAGCGCAACGGCACGTGGAGAGCGGGGTCATGAGGGCCGCGGCGGGCGGATGTCCCCTAGCGAGGGTGCCCGCGCGTGGGCCGGGGCACGGGGAACCAGGGCCGTGCCGTGTGGGGCAGGGCACGGGAACCAGGGCCGTCCTGCGTGGGGCAGGGCACGGGAACCAGGGCCGACCTGCGTGGGACTGGGCACGGCAACCAGGTCCTTCCCGCGTGGGACAGGGCACGGGAACCAGGTCCTTCCCGCGTGGGACAGGACACGCGGAACCCAGGTCCGTCGGCCCGCCCGCTCGCTCACCGTTCCTTCACCGGCCGCCCCCGGAACCACCGCTTCCCTCACCCGTGTGGGTGACCCGGCATCCACGCCCGCCCACGCCCCGCGCCCTCGGCGTTCCCGGAACACCCGTGCGTGCTGGCATCCTTGGGCTTGTACGTGGAGGAAGCCGCGCGGTACACCCCCTCCGCTCATTCCTTCTGTACTTTCTTCGTGACCGCCCGACGCCGAACCAGGAGCCCCGGCCACGTGACCCACGTGAGCAGCCACTCAGCGACCGGCCAGTCGCCGCTGCGCACCGTCCAGGTGCTCGGCGGAGGCAACGCCGGCAGTAGCGCACACGTGCGTTCGCTGGCCTCGGGACTCGCCGCGCGGGGCGTACGCGTCACGGTGTGCGCCCCCGCCGAGGCCGATCACACCTACGACTTCACAGGCGCGGGTGCCGAACACGTGCACGTGCCCCGCAGCAGCGACCCGGCCTCCGTGGCCGCCCTCCGGGAGGCGTGCCGGGACGCCGACCTGGTGCACGCGCACGGCCTGCACGCCTCGTTCCGTGCCGTACTGGCGCTCAGCGGCCGGCGTACCCCGCTGGTCGTCACCTGGCACGACCGCGCGTACGCGGAGGGCGCCCGCGCCCATCTGCTGCGCCTGCTGGAGCGGCGGGTCGTCAAGGCCGCCACGGTGGTGCTCGGCACCACCTCGGACCTCGTGGACCGGGCGCGCCGCACCGGAGCCCGGGACGCCCGGCTCGCCGCCGTCTCCCTGCCCGGACCGCGGCACTCCGCAGAGCAGGACGACCCCGACCGGCTGCGCTCCAAGGTGCGGGCCGAACTCGGCGCCATCGGCCGCCCGTTGCTGATGGCCGTCGGTTCTCTCGAACGGCACCGGGGTTACGACACCCTCCTGGACGCCACGCGCGCGTGGCGCGGCCTCGACCCTGTGCCGCTCGTCGCGATCGCGGGGGAGGGCCCGCTGCGGGGCGAGTTGCAGCGCCGGATCGAGACCGAGGGACTGCCGGTCCGGCTCGTCGGACGGCGCGACGACATCCCCGAACTCCTCGCCGCCGCCGACCTCGCACTCCTGACGAGCGGCCGGGAAGCACGCTCCGTGCTCGCCCAGGAGGCCCTGCACGCACGCGTACCGCTGGTCGCGACCCGCGGGGGAGGCATCCCCGAACTCGTCGGAGACGCCGCCGAACTCGTCCCCGCCGCGGACCCGGAGGCACTCGCCGCCGCCGTCGTGCGCCTGCTCGCCGACCCCGAGCGCTGCGAACTCCTCAAGGAGAAGGGCGCCCTCCAGGCGGCCACCTGGCCGACCGAGGACGAGACGGTCGCGCAAGTGCTGAGCGTCTACGACGAGTTGACGCAGCCTCGGCCGCTCATCTAGCCGCTCATCTCAAGCGTCGGCTCACGACACGAGCCTGCGGGCGCGCAGGGCCAGGCTCAACGCCAGTACCGTCTGCGGGTCGTCGAGGTCCGTGCCGAGCAACTCGCCGATCCGGGCCAGCCGGTTGTAGAGCGTCTGCCGGTTGAGATGGAGTTCGCGAGCCGTCTCCGCCTTGCGGCCCGCGTGCGCCAAGTACGTCTCCAGGGTGGGCAGGAGCGGCGGGCGGGAGCGGTTGTCGTGGTTGCGCAGGGGGCCGATCGCGCGGTCCACGAAGGCCGCCAGGTCCGGGTGCTCGCGCAGCCGCCACAGCAGCAGGTCGATGTCGAGGCGGCGGGCGTCGTACCACGGCCGGTCCGTCAGGCCCTGCGCCGCGGTGGCCGTCTCCGCCGCGTGCCGCAGCCCCGCCGAGGCCGCCGCCCAGCCGCCGGCCACGCCGACCACCACGACGGGCGGCTGCGCCCCGGGCCGCTGCATCCCGGCGCGCTCCACCCCGGCCCGCAGCGCCGCCGCGACCCGGTCCGCGACCGCCGACCGCTCCGACTCCGACCGCAGCCCCAGCAACAGCGGAACGCGGCCCTCCACAGGTCGTACGCCCAACAGGACCGGCACTCCCACCGAGGCCAGCTCCTCCGCGACCGCGCGCGCGAGCACCGCCCAGCCGCCGCCCGGGGCGAGCGTGTCGCCGATCCGCATGACGACCGGAAGGAGCGGGCTGCTGCCCGGCTTGAAGCCCAGCACGCGCGCCTGGGCGGGCGCGTCGTCGGCGGCGATACGGCCCTCGGCGAGGTCGGTCAGGAAGTCCCCGCGCCCGCGTGCCGCCAGTTCCTCCTCCTGGCGCGCCTGCATCAGGACGACGGCGAGGATGCCCGCGGCCCGCTCGGCCGCCATCCGGTGCACCGGGGTCAGGGGAGCGCGGACGGGGAGCAGGACCAGCCGCGCCCGCACCGAACCCGTACCGGGACCGCCCCCGGGCACATCCACCAGGGCCGAACCGGCCGGCGGGGTGTCCTTGTGCTGGCCGCGCAGCCCCTCCCAGACCTGGAGCGGCTCCGCGCCCTCGGGACCGGCCCCCGCGGCATACAGCAGCTGCCCGTCCGGGGTCTCCAGGAAGACCGGGTTGCCGCTGAAGTCGGCCAGGATGCCCAGCACTTGGGGGATCCCGCCGCCGCCCAGCAGGGCCTCGGTGCAGCGGCGGTGCACCTCCTCGGCCTGTTGGAGCAGCGCGTAGTGGCCGTTGACGATCTCGGTGTGGATCTCCTCGGTGACCGCCACGAACGGCACCTCGCGGTGCAACTGGACCAGCGGCAGCCCTGCCGCCCGGGCGGTGTCGACGAGGGCGGCTGGCAGGCGTGTGAAGCGGGGGCCCAGTTCCATGACGAGGGCCGCGATTCCGCGCTCGGCCAGGGTGCGGACGAACGCCCGCTGATCGGCCGGACGGGTGCCGAGGCCGTAGCCCGTGGTCAGCAGCAGTTCGCCGCCCTTGAGGAGAGAGGCGATGTTGGGGACCTCACCGGCGTGCACCCAGCGCACGGTCCGCTGCAGCCGGTCGGCGCCCGCGAGCACCTCGGGCAGCCCGCTGCGCAGGCCGGGCAGCTCCAGCGCCCGCTGGACGGTGATCCCGGCGCCGTGGGAGTCGTATGCGCCGCTGTCCGCGCCCGCGCTGTTGTCCGTGCCGCTGTTCATGAAGCGGACGCTACCTGCGGGATGCCTCCAGGTCAGCCCGGTATGGCGGGCCTTTTGGGATCAAGCGGGCGCGAGTGGGTATCGGCGGGGCATGGACTTCAGCGTGGTGGCCGTGGCCCGGGAGGACGACAGCGCGGTGGACGAGCCGGTGCGGGTCGCGTCCCTCGCCGACCGGCTCGGATACGGGGAGGTGTGGGCCGGGGAGGGGCCGACGTGGGACGCCTTCGTGCTCGCGGCGGCCGTCGGGGCGGCCACCGAGCGGGTGGCGGTGACGGCCGGGCCGGTGCCCGTGAACGTGCGTGACCCGTACACGATCGCCCGGGGCGCCGCCTCGGTCGCGGCCGTGACGGGCCGCACGGTCGGTGTGGCGCTCGGCACCTCCAGCAAGCGGGTCGTCGAGGGCGTGCACGGCCGGGTACGCGAGCGGCCGGCGGCCGTACTGGAGGAGAGCGCGGTCGCCGTACGCGGTCTTCTGCACGGCACTCCGGGCGAGCCGGTCGTGCCCGGCAGCACCTTTTCGCGACGTCTTCCGCCGCCCGGCGGCCTGCTCACCGTGGCCGCGTTCGGCGACCGCGCGATCACCACCGCCGCCGCGCACGCCGACCGGATGCTCCTCGACGTCGTCTCCCCGGCACAGGTCCGCGTGCTGCGGGCCAAGCTGGACGCGGCGGCGGAGAAGGCAGGGCGTACGCGGCCCACGCTCGCCGCCTGGCTGCCCGCCGCCGTCGATCCCGAGCCCGCGTCCCTCGCCCAGGTGCTCGGCGGCATCGCGGGCTACCTCACCGTGCCGGGCTACAGCGAGGTCTTCGTGGAAGCCGGCTTCGGCGAGGCGGTGATGCTCGCCGCGACCGGCGCCGACCGGGAGACCCTGCTGCGGGCCCTCCCGCCGAGGGCCGCCGCCACCCTCGGTCTGATCGGCGACCTGGACGCCGTACGCGCCCGGATCGAGGCCTACGCCGAGGCCGGTCTGGACGAGATCGCCCTCGTCCCGGCGACGGCGGGAGACCCGGCAGGGGAGCGGACGCTGACGGCTCTCCGGCCCGTCTGACCGGCACCGGCATCAGCTCTCACGCCGGCCTGATGTTGTGGTTGAAGCGGAAGACGTTGTCCGGGTCGTACTGCTGCTTCAGCGCGGCCAGCCGCCCCGCGTTCTCCGCGCCCACCCCGGCGACGACCCGCTCGGCACCCTCGTCGCCGATGAAGTTGAGGTAGACGTCACCCGTGCTCCACGGCCGCGCTTCGGCGCGCATGTCGCGGACCCACTGGGCACACCGTTCGTCGTCCGCCGGGTCCTCCCACATCGCGAAGGGGTGGGTGGCCCAGGGCGCGTCCCGGTAGGGCACCGGGTACTCGTGCGGCCCGGCGGCGATCGCCCCGCCCAGCGGGAACAGCACGTGCATGGTCCCGGTCGGCACGGGCATCGACTGCGCCCCGGCGCAGAAGACCTCCAGATAGTCGTCGGGCGCGCCCTTGAGGTACTCGGCCGACCAGTAGTTCCGCATCCCCGGCGGATCGTCGAGCATGCACTGGACATCGGCGTACGGCATCGCCCCGACGACCTGCGACTCGTGCGGCAGCGCCAGCAGCGGTTCGGCCAGCTTGAGCATGTCCTCCTCGGGCCCCGCGTACGTCAGCAGTGCGGCGCACAGGAGCGTGCCGACCAGGTGCGGCGGTACGAAGTCCGCGGGCGGGCCGGTGATGTACAGCGCGCCGCCGCTCGCCTCGTCCGGGCCCGTGGCGATCAGGTCGCGGTAGGTGCGGACGACCTCGGGGCCGAACTCCGGGAGGTACAGCACCAAGGCGATGGAGAACTCGGGCAGTGCGTGCAGCTTGAGGGTGAGCGAGGTGGCGATGCCGAAGTTGCCCCCGCCGCCGTGCAGGCCCCAGAACAGCTCCGGGTTGTCCTCGGCGCTCGCGTGCACCCGTTCGCCGTCCGCGGTGACGAGGTCGGCGCCGAGCAGGTTGTCGACGGCGAGTCCGCACCAGCGGTCCAGCCAGCCGGAGCCGCCGCCCAGGACGAAACCGCCGACCCCGGTCGTCGACACCCGGCCGCCCGTGGTGGCCAGGCCGTGCGGCTGACAGGCACGGTCCAGGTCGCTCATCGTGGCGCCGCCGGCGATCTGTACCGCCTCGCCCACGGGATTGACGGAGACCGCGCGCAGATGACGCAGGTCGACGACCAGTCCGCCGTCGTTGAGTGCCATGCCGGCCACGCTGTGTCCGCCGCCGCGCACCGCGATCGGCAGGTCCAGTTCCCTGCCGAAGCGCACGGCCCGGACGACGTCGTCCTCGGAGACACACTGCGCGATCACCGCGGGACGCCGGTCGATCATCGCGTTGAAGACGGTCCGGGCCTCGTCGTAGCCCGGATCACCCGGGGCGAACACGTCGCCGACCAGATCCTCGCGCAGCGCGGTGAGAGCCGCGCCCGCCGTAGATGGGGAGGCCATGGGGGCGCCCCCTTCCTGAAGGGGCTGATGGGTCCCAGCCTAGGCGTGCTTCGGCGGGCGGTCCTGTTCAACCGCCCGCCGTGATCACTCAGCGGCCATCAGCCGCCGTACGCCCCCGACGCCGTCAGGCGCAGCGCGGTGTCGATGAGGGGGACATGGCTGAAGGCCTGCGGGAAGTTGCCGACCTGGCGTTGCAGGTGGGGGTCCCATTCCTCGGCGAGGAGGCCGAGGTCGTTGCGCAGGGAGAGCAGCTTCTCGAAGAGCTTGCGGGCCTCGTCCACGCGGCCGATCATCGCGAGGTCGTCCGCCATCCAGAACGAGCAGGCCAGGAAGGCCCCTTCGTCACCGGGCAGGCCGTCGACGCCCTCGCTGTCGCCCTCGGTCGGGTAGCGCAGGATGAAGCCGTCCGGCGTGGACAGCTCGCGCTGGATCGCCTCGATGGTGCCGATCACGCGCTTGTCGTCCGGCGGCAGGAAGCCCATCTGCGGGATCAGCAGCAGCGAGGCGTCCAGTTCCTTCGAACCGTAGGACTGCGTGAACGTGTTGCGTTCCTTGTCGTAGCCCTTCTCGCACACGTCCCGGTGGATGTCGTCGCGCAGTTCGCGCCAGCGCTCCAGCGGGCCGTCCGCGTCACCGGACTCGATCAGCTTGATCGTGCGGTCCACGGCGACCCAGGCCATGACCTTGGAGTGCACGAAGTGGCGGCGCGGGCCGCGGACTTCCCAGATGCCCTCGTCCGGCTCGTCCCAGTGCTGCTCCAGGTAGCGGATCAGCTTGAGCTGGAGCAGGGAGGCGTAGTCGCTGCGCGCCAGCCCTGTCATGTGGCCCAGGTGCAGGGCCTCGGTGACCTCGCCGTACACGTCCAACTGGAGCTGGTGCGCGGCGCCGTTGCCGACCCGCACCGGCGCCGAGTTCTCGTAGCCCGGCAGCCAGTCCAGCTCCGCCTCGCCCAACTCGCGCTCGCCGGCGATGCCGTACATGATCTGCAGGTTCTCCGGGTCGCCCGCGACCGCCCGCAGCAGCCACTCGCGCCAGGCGCTCGCCTCCTCGCGGTAGCCGGTGCGCAGCAGCGAGGAGAGGGTGATGGCGGCGTCGCGCAGCCAGGTGTAGCGGTAGTCCCAGTTGCGGACCCCGCCGATGTCCTCGGGCAGCGAGGTGGTCGGCGCGGCGACGATGCCGCCGGTCGGCCCGTACGTCAGCGCCTTGAGAGTGATCAGCGAGCGGACGACGGCCTCGCGGTAGGGGCCGTGGTACGTGCAGTGCTCCACCCACTCGCGCCAGAAGTCCTCCGTCGCCTGCAGCGAGGCCTCCGGCTCCGGCAGCGCCGGCGGCTTCTTGTGCGAGGGCTCCCACGAGATCGTGAACGCGATCCGGTCACCCGGGGCGACCGTGAAGTCGGCATACGTGGTCAGCGACTTGCCGTAGGTCTCGGCCTCCGTGTCGAACCACACCGAGTCCGGTCCGGCGACGGCGACCGTGCGGCCCTCGTGCTTGTGCACCCACGGCACGACACGGCCGTAGGAGAAACGCATGCGCAGGGCCGAGCGCATCGGGACGCGGCCCGAGACGCCTTCCACGATGCGGATCAGCTGGGGCGCGCCGTCACGCGGGGGCATGAAATCCGTCACCCGGACCGTGCCGCGCGGGGTGTCCCACTCGGACTCCAGGATGAGCGAGTCGCCGCGGTAGGTGCGCCGGGCGGCCGTGGGCGGCGGCGCATCGGAGGCGTGGGCGGGGCCCAGTCGCCAGAAGCCGTGTTCCTCTGTGCCCAGCAAGCCGGCGAAGACGGCATGGGAGTCGAAGCGGGGCAGGCACAGCCAGTCCACTGTGCCGTCCCGGCAGACCAATGCGGCGGTCTGCATGTCTCCGATGAGTGCGTAGTCTTCGATGCGCCCGGCCACGTGCAACTCCAGTCGAACGGCCACGTCACCCCCGACAGGGGGTTGTCGCTGGTGCGGTCAAGGGGTCGTTGTAATGCGTCGTTGAGCGGTGAAGCAAAGCAGTCGTTCCGGCCATGTGGCAAAACGACGATCTCAGCTCAACGAACTGACGAGCTCTCGTTGTTCCGGGAGGGACGGGCGGGGGTGGTGCCGTGTTTCCGGCCGGGCTCGGCAGCGAGTGTCCGAGCAGGATACGACGCACGTAGATGATCTGCGTGCCGCTCCGGGCAACCCGGATCGGCCGATCGGGTGAGCAACGGGTGAGAAACACGTGACAGCCCGCGGACACGTGTCCACCTGCGCGCGGAGCGTGGCCGGAAGCCATCGCGCCGAGGCGCTGATACCCTGGTAGCCCGTGGACCGGTGGGAGAAAAACCCCCGAACCGCAGCGACGGTGCCCCCGGAGAATCCCGGACGGCAGCCGTACCGCACCCCAGACCGCGACCACGGGAGCCCCCTCTTGGCCATGCCTCGGAAATCCACGACGACCAAGCACATCTTCGTCACCGGGGGTGTCGCCTCCTCGCTCGGCAAGGGCCTCACGGCCTCCAGCCTGGGGATGTTGCTCAAGGCCCGGGGCCTGCGCGTCGTCATGCAGAAGCTCGACCCGTATCTGAACGTCGACCCCGGTACCATGAACCCCTTCCAGCACGGTGAGGTGTTCGTCACCAACGACGGCGCCGAGACCGACCTGGACATCGGCCACTACGAGCGGTTCCTGGACCGCGACCTGGACGGCACCGCCAATGTCACCACGGGCCAGG
This sequence comes from Streptomyces sp. NPDC001002, assembly GCF_053599215.1. Taxonomy (NCBI): domain Bacteria; kingdom Bacillati; phylum Actinomycetota; class Actinomycetes; order Kitasatosporales; family Streptomycetaceae; genus Streptomyces; species Streptomyces sp. NPDC001002. The sequence continues at coordinate 21,004 of NZ_JBSFLV010000078.1, forward strand.
TCTACTCGACGGTGATCGCCAAGGAGCGGCGCGGCGAGTACCTCGGCGACACCGTGCAGGTCATCCCGCACATCACCAACGAGATCAAGCACCGCATCCGCCGCATGGCGACGGACGAGGTCGACGTCGTGATCACCGAGGTCGGCGGCACGGTCGGCGACATCGAGTCCCTGCCGTTCCTGGAGACGGTCCGCCAGGTCCGGCACGAGGTCGGCCGTGACAACGTCTTCGTCGTCCACATTTCCCTCCTGCCGTACATCGGCCCGTCGGGAGAGCTGAAGACGAAGCCGACCCAGCACTCGGTTGCGGCTCTGCGGAACATCGGTATTCAGCCGGACGCGATCGTGCTGCGGTCCGACCGTGAGGTGCCGACCGCGATCAAGCGCAAGATCTCGCTGATGTGCGACGTCGACGAGGCCGCGGTGGTGGCCTGTCCCGACGCCCGCTCGATCTACGACATCCCCAAGACCGTGCACAGCGAGGGCCTGGACGCCTACGTCGTCCGCAAGCTGGACCTGCCGTTCCGTGACGTGGACTGGACGACCTGGGACGACCTGCTCGACCGCGTCCACAAGCCGGACCACGAGGTCACCCTCGCGCTGGTCGGCAAGTACATCGACCTGCCCGACGCCTACCTCTCGGTCACCGAGGCGCTGCGCGCGGGCGGTTTCGCCAACAAGGCCCGCGTGAAGATCAAGTGGGTCACCTCGGACGACTGCAAGACCCCGGCCGGCGCCGCGGCCCAGCTCGCCGACGTCGACGGCGTCTGCATCCCGGGCGGCTTCGGCGACCGCGGTGTGCTCGGCAAGGTCGGCGCCATCCGGTACGCCCGCGAGAACAAGATCCCGCTGCTCGGCCTCTGCCTGGGCCTGCAGTGCATCGTGATCGAGGCCGCCCGCAACCTGGCCGACATCGCCGACGCCAACTCCACCGAGTTCGACTCGGGCACCGCCCACCCGGTCATCTCCACGATGGCCGAGCAGCTGGACATCGTCGCCGGCGACGGCGACATGGGCGGCACGATGCGCCTGGGCATGTACCCGGCCAAGCTGGCCGAGGGTTCCATCGTGCGCGAGGTGTACGACGGCAAGGAGTACGTCGAGGAGCGGCACCGGCACCGCTACGAGGTGAACAACGCCTACCGCGCGGAGCTGGAGAAGAAGGCCGGCATCGTGTTCTCGGGCACCTCGCCGGACGGCAAGCTCGTCGAGTACGTCGAGTACGCGCGCGAGGCGCACCCCTACCTGGTCGCCACGCAGGCGCACCCCGAGCTGCGCTCGCGGCCGACCCGGCCGCACCCGCTGTTCGCCGGGCTCGTGAAGGCCTCGGTCGAGCGCAAGAATTCCAAGTAACACACCAGTTGTACGGTGGCCGGGGTGCATACCTTCAAAAGGTGAGCACCCCGGTTTTCTTGTGGCCGGTCGTCTTGCGGCCGGTCGTGGTGAGGTTCGGGTTCGTGGAAGGACAGGGCATGACGCTGAAGGACACCCCCGAGGAGTGGGAGATCCGGGCCACGGAGACCCCGTTCGTGGGCAACAAGACCTCGGTCCGCACGGACGAGGTGGTCATGCCCGACGGCTCGGTGGTCCGCCGCGACTACCAGGTCCACCCCGGCTCGGTCGGCATCCTCGCCCTCGACGACCAGGACCGCGTCCTGGTGATCCGCCAGTACCGCCACCCGGTGCGCCAGCGGCTGTGGGAGATCCCGGCAGGCCTGCTCGACGTGCCCGGTGAGAACCCGCTGCACGCCGCCCAGCGGGAGCTGTACGAGGAGGCGCACGTCAAGGCCGAGGACTGGCGGGTGCTGGCCGACGTCTACACCACCCCCGGCGGCTGCGACGAGGCCGTACGGATCTTCCTCGCCCGCGACCTGTCCGAGGCCGAGGGCCAGCGCTTCGAGGCCGAGGACGAGGAGATCGACCTGGAGCACGCACGCGTGCCCCTCGACGAACTCGTACGGAGCGTGCTCGCCGGCGATATCCACAACAACTGCCTCGTCGTGGGCGTCCTTTCACTGGTCGCCGCGCGTACGGGCGACGGCCTCGACGCGCTGCGTCCGGCGGAAGCGCCCTGGCCGGCCCGCCCGTTCGAGTCCTGAACCCGCGGGCACCCCTCTCCGCGGCCCGGTGTGACGATCGGCTGATCCGATCGGGGGACGTGCCCGCCGCGCTCCGCCCGGAACGTAGCAGAGCGTGAACTAGGCTCTGTTAACGCCCGATACCGGAGTCCCGGCGGGCTTGCGCGTGCGGTGGGACGGGAGCGTGGCCCGTGACGGATCAGGCGGTGGACACAGGCGGCGTCCGGCTGTCCGGGCGCGAACCGGCGGAGAGTCAGTTCCTGGGCCGTACACGGGAGTTGAAGGAACTCCGCGCCGACATCGAGCGCACCGGCCTGGACACCCTGACCGGCAAGAAGGCGCCCCGCGCGCGCGTGCTGCTCATCGCGGGACGACCCGGTTCGGGCCGCACGGCACTCGCCGAGGAACTCGTACGCCAGGTCGCGGAACGTTACGACGACGGGGTGCTCCGAGCCCGGCTGAGCGAACCCGACGGCACCCCCGTGCCGGTCGAGCGCGTCGCCCGCGTGCTGCTCGCGGCCCTGGAGCGGCCCGCGCCCGCCGGAGCCGCCGAGGACGACCTCACCGAGGCGCTGCGCACCGCCCTCGCCGACCGCCGGGCGCTGATCCTGCTGGACGACGCAGCCGACGCCGAACAGGTCGACGCGCTGCTCCCGGACACCCCGGACTGCCTCGTCGTCGCCGTCTCGGGCGGCCCGCTCACCGGCATCTCCGACGTCCGCCCCTGCACCCTCGGCGGCCTCGACACCAAGTCCGCCCTGGAGCTGCTCACCCGCTACACCGGCTCGGTCCGCATCACCGTCGACCCGCGTGCCGCCGAGGACCTCGCCGAGGAGTGCCAGGCGCACCCGGAGGCGCTCACCCTGGCCGGCGGCTGGCTCGCCGCCCGCCCCAAGGCGGCCGTCGCCGACTTCGCCAAGCACCTGCGCGCCGAGAACGACGAGGGCACGCCGCTGAGCCGGGTCTTCCGGCTCGTGTACACCTCGCTGCCCACGCCGGCCGCCCGGATACTGCGCCTGCTCGCCCTCGCCCCGGCCGGTCTGGTCGACCCGCACACCGCCTCCGCGCTGGCCGGCTGCTCGGTGAACGGCGCCCGCACCACCCTGGACGACTTCGTCGCCCTCGGCCTGCTGCGGGCCGTGGAGTCGCCGTTGCCGCAGTACGAGGTCCCCGGCAGCCTGCACCCCCTCCTGAAGGCCCTCACGGAGACCCAGGACCGCCCGGGAGAGCTCCAGCTGGCCCGGGCCCGGATGCTGGAGCGGACGGTACGGCTGCTGCAGTCCTGCCGGGCCATCACCGAGACGGACAACCCCGAGGCGCGCGAGAAGCTCCAGGGCATGCCGCGCTCCCTGCGCTTCCCCAGCCCCCGGGCCGCCGAGGACTGGCTGCGCATCCGCAGGCCCGCCCTGCTGGCCGCGGCCCGGCTCGCCGTCGCCGACGGGGAACTCGACACGCTGGCCCGCCGGTTGATGTCCCAGCTGGTCAGGGCGATGGTCGCGCACTTCGGCACGCAGGCGGCCGCGGCCGACCTGTACGGCATCCACCGGCTGGTTCTCGACGTGGCCGAGCGGCGCGGGCTGCCCCGCGAACGGGCCGCGGCGCTGCTGAACCTCGGCGACCTGGACGCCCAGACGGGGCGGACCGAGGACGCGCTGGCGCGCTACCGGGCCGCGCTGGACGCCGGACGCGAGGCGAACGACCCGTACGCGACCGGCCGCGCGACGGAATCCGTAGGCGGGGCGCATCTGGAGCTCGGGGACTTCGACCGGGCCGCCGACTGGTTCGGCCGTGCGCTGGCCCAGCGGCTGGCCCGGGACGACCGCGCGGAGGCCGCCCGGCTGTACGGCCGCATCGGCGCCGCGCAGACCTACGCGGGCCGTTACGGCGAGGCGCAGCGGTCCTGGCGGGCCGCGATCGCCGGGCACCGCAGGAACGGCGATGTGGGCGCGCACGCCCGGGCGTTGAGCGAACTCGCGCGGGTCCAGGAGTACGCGGGACGCCCCGAGGAGTCGCTGGCGACCTGCCACGAGGCGGTGGAGTGGGCGCGCCGCGCCGACGACGTACGGCTCCAGGCGGCGCTTCAACTGCGGCTCGCCGACACGCTGGAGCGCCTGGGCGATCCCGCCGCCGCACAGCTGCACCGGGGGACCGCCGAGCGGCTGCTGGGCGAGGAGGGGGCGGAGCGGGCGGAGGAGGAATCCGAGCCGGCTGACGACCGCTCGGAGCGGGCCGAAGAGGCGTCGGAGCAGGGCGATCTCCCGAAACAAGACGCTGACGCCTGCGAAATCCGTAGTACATCCGCAGAAGATTGATGCAATGAAAGGCTAGACAGCGGGAACGCCTTCATTAAACTGGGTCTGCCGCACCTTCTCCTGCGGTGTACCCCGGTGTGCGCCTTCGTGCCTGGGTATGTCATGTAATGCACTTCATTCCCCTGAGCCAAGGACCGTGATCCACGTGAAGGTCGGCATCCCCCGCGAGGTCAAGAACAACGAGTTCCGGGTGGCCATCACCCCCGCCGGTGTGCACGAGCTGGTGCGCGCCGGCCACCAGGTCGTCATCGAGCGCGGCGCCGGTCTCGGCTCCTCGATCACGGACAGCGAGTACGTCTCCGCCGGCGCCGGCATCCTGGAGACCGCCGACGAGGTCTGGGCCTCCGCCGACCTGCTGCTCAAGGTCAAGGAGCCCATCGCCGAGGAGTACCACCGCCTCCGCAAGGACCAGACGCTCTTCACCTACCTGCACCTGGCGGCCTCCAAGGAGTGCACCGACGCGCTCGTCGAGTCCGGCACCACCGCGATCGCCTACGAGACCGTCGAGCTGCCCAGCCGCGCGCTCCCGCTGCTCGCCCCCATGTCCGAGGTCGCGGGCCGCCTCGCCCCGCAGGTCGGCGCCTACCACCTGATGCGCTCGGTCGGCGGCCGCGGTGTGCTCCCCGGCGGTGTCCCCGGCACGCAGCCCGCGCGGGCCGTCGTCATCGGCGGCGGGGTGTCCGGCTGGAACGCGACGCAGATCGCCGTCGGCATGGGCTTCCACGTCACGCTGCTCGACCGCGACATCAACAAGCTCCGCGAGGCGGACAAGGTCTTCGGCACCAAGGTCCGGGCGATCATGTCCAACTCCTTCGAGCTGGAGAAGGCCGTCCTGGACGCCGATCTCGTGATCGGCGCGGTTCTCATCCCGGGCGCCAAGGCGCCGAAGCTGGTCACCAACGAACTCGTGTCGCGCATGAAGCCCGGAAGTGTCCTTGTCGACATCGCGATCGACCAGGGCGGCTGCTTCGAGGACTCCCGTCCGACCACGCACGCCGAGCCGACCTTCATGGTTCACGACTCGGTCTTCTACTGCGTCGCCAACATGCCGGGCGCGGTGCCCAACACCTCGACCTACGCGCTGACCAACGCGACGCTGCCCTACATCGTCGAACTCGCCAACCACGGTTGGGTGGAGGCGCTGCGCCGCGATCCCGCGCTGGCCAAGGGCCTCAACACCCATGACGGCAAGGTCGTTTACAAGGAGGTCGCCGAGGCGCACGGCCTGGAGCACGTGGAGCTCGACTCGCTGCTCGGCTGAGCCCCAAGTCGACATGAACGGCGACCTGATGGCGGCTTCCGACCAGCTCAGAGGCTAAGTCACCTTTTCGTAAAGGCGATACGTCAACAAGGCGCGTCAACGACGTACACACGGCCGGACCTTGCACCACAAGGTCCGGCCGGATGTGTGTATGGTCACTTTGCGACTCTCGGTCAACTCGCGTCGAACGTAACCCTTGAACCGATTCGTGCACCGGTGAAACCTGCCGTGCGACGCCCGTACGCCCTTGACAGAGGGATGTTTCATTGCCGACACATCCTGCCGGGTCCGGCGGATTGTGTTGCTGCGAACGCCCGACACGCCATAGAGTCGCCAACCGTCGGCATGGTGCCACGCTGACCTGTCTAGAAGTTTCCTGGTCACCAAGGAGGTAAGACGACTTGTGAATGAGTCGACATTTTCTCCCGGGGGTGGTCAACCAGGAATGCCTGTACGGGGCCAGGGTCCCGCGGGGTTCGAGGCTGTCGGCTCCGTTGCTGTGCGCACCTTCGCAGCCCAGAGGAGTCATCAGGTGTCTCAGATGTCCGGGATGACTCAGCCAGCACACCAGAGCATGGATGGCCATCACGTGAACGCCATGGCCGGCGACGGAAGTGGCGCGCCCCACAACCACTTCGCCGACTACGACGAACTGCCCGAGGGGCACTTCTACGACCCCGACGCGGAGTACGAGCCCGACCCCGAGTACGCGGCCACGCTCGCGCCCGACGCCGCCCGCCAGCGCCGCGAGCGCGTGGGCCCGACCGGACGCCCGCTGCCGTACTTCCCGATCCCGGGCCCGCTGACCGATCACGGCCCCGCGAAGATCATCGCGATGTGCAACCAGAAGGGCGGCGTCGGCAAGACCACGTCGACCATCAACCTGGGTGCCGCGCTCGCGGAGTACGGACGGCGCGTGCTGCTCGTGGACTTCGACCCGCAGGGCGCGCTGTCGGTGGGTCTCGGGGTCAACCCGATGGAGCTCGACCTCACCGTCTACAACCTGCTCATGGAGCGGGGCATGGCGGCCGACGAGGTGCTCCTGAAGACCGCGGTCCCGAACATGGACCTGCTGCCGAGCAATATCGACTTGTCGGCGGCGGAGGTCCAACTGGTCTCCGAGGTCGCGCGCGAGTCGACTCTGCAACGGGCCCTCAAGCCCCTGATGGCCGACTACGACTACATCGTGATCGACTGTCAGCCCTCGCTCGGTCTGCTCACGGTCAACGCTCTGACGGCCGCGCACAAGGTGATAGTGCCTCTGGAGTGCGAGTTCTTCGCCCTTCGCGGTGTCGCACTGCTGACGGAGACGATCGAGAAGGTCCAGGAGCGACTCAACCCGGAGCTGGAGCTCGACGGGATCCTCGCCACCATGTACGACTCGCGCACGGTGCACAGCCGTGAGGTGCTCGCGCGTGTCGTCGAGGCGTTCGACGACCACGTCTACCACACGGTCATCGGGCGCACGGTCCGCTTCCCGGAGACCACGGTCGCCGGTGAGCCGATCACCACGTACGCCTCCAACTCCGTCGGTGCCGCCGCCTATCGCCAGCTCGCCAGGGAGGTGCTCGCCCGGTGTCACGCCGAGTGAGTCTGCCGGGGGCCGACGAACTCTTCCGTACGACAGGGGGAATGGCGCTCCAGCCGTCCACTCCGCGGCGGGGGGTCAACGGCGAAGCCCGTGTGCCCGCTCCCGCGGGGGAGAGCGACGGGGTCGCGGCCGGTGAGGACGCGCCGCAGTCGGTGCCCGTACAGGGCGGCGACGGCGAGGGCGCCGAGCATGTGGCCGCCGAGTCGGACGCCGACGACGGCGAGTCCCGCAGTCGCGGCGCGGGCGGCTCCGGGCGACGTCAGGGGGCGCAGGAAGGTTCTGCCGCCGAGGCGTCTCCGCGGAAGCGGGGGCGGAGTCCCTCGCGCCGGCCCAGTGGGCGGGAACGGCACGACGAGAAGATCACGGTGTACGTGTCCGCCGAGGAGCTCATGGATCTGGAGCACGCGCGTCTGGTGCTGCGGGGTGAGCACGGGCTCGCGGTCGACCGCGGGCGGATCGTCCGGGAGGCTGTCGCCGTGGTGCTGGCGGATCTGGAGTCCCGGGGGGACGCGAGCATTCTGGTACGGCGACTGCGTGGGCGGTAGGCGGTAGCCTGCGGGGCGATGACCTCGAACGACGTTCCCTCGACGCCTCCGGCCGCCGCCGCTGGTGGTCGTCGGCGTGTGCTGGGGCGGGGGCCCGGGGCTCCGGTGACTGAGGCGCCGGTCGAGTCGGTGGCAGAGGTCGACTTGCCCGCTGAGCCCGGTGGGCACAACGGCAGCGGGGTTGAGGACGAGCCGTCGGCGGACGAACCAGCTGTCCCCGAGCCCTCCGAGGAAGTCGCCGAAGCCGATGACGGTGTCTTCAAGGTTCGGCTGGCCAACTTCGAGGGGCCGTTCGACCTGCTGCTCCAGCTGATCTCGAAGCACAAGATGGACGTCACCGAAGTGGCGCTGTCCAAGGTCACCGACGAGTTCATGGCGCATATCCGAGCCATGGGGCCGGACTGGGATCTGGATCAGACGACCGAGTTTCTCGTCGTCGCCGCCACGTTGCTGGACCTCAAGGCCGCCCGGTTGTTGCCCTCCGCCGAGGTCGAGGACGAGGCCGATCTGGCGCTGTTGGAGGCTCGGGACCTGCTCTTCGCACGGCTGCTGCAGTACCGGGCGTACAAGCAGATCGCCGACATCTTCAACCGGCGGCTCGAAGAGGAAGCGCGCCGGTATCCCCGTACCGTCGGGCTTGAGCCGCATCACGCCGAGCTGTTGCCCGAGGTGGTCATCAGCATCGGGCCCGAGGGGTTCGCGAAGCTCGCCGTGAAGGCGATGCAGCCCAGGCCCAAGCCGCAGGTGTACGTCGATCACATCCACGCGCCGTTGGTGAGCGTGCAGGAGCAGGCCGGGATCGTGGTCGCGCGGTTGCGGGAACTCGGCGAGGCCAGCTTCCGCACGCTCGTCGAGGACACCGACGACACCCTGACCGTCGTAGCGAGGTTCCTGGCCCTGCTTGAGCTGTACCGGGAGAAGGCCGTCGCGCTCGATCAGGAGATCGCGCTCGGGGACCTGATCGTGCGGTGGACCGGTGGGGAGGGCGAGAGCGAGCCCGTGGTCACCGATGAGTTCGACCGGCCGCCCGAGGTGCCCAAGGACGAGCCCGCCAAGGAGGAGAAGGCGTGAGTGAGGAGACCATCGATCCGGCGGCGGGCCCGCGCACTGTCGCCGACCTCGATCTCAAGCCCGCCCTGGAGGCCGTCCTCATGGTCGTGGACGAACCCGCGACCGAGGAGCACCTCGCGAAGATACTGCAGCGGCCCAAGCGGCGGATCCGTGATGCCCTGCGGGAACTGGCCGACGAGTACACCGTGCAGGGGCGCGGATTCGAGCTGCGGCTGATCGCCGGCGGGTGGCGGTTCTACTCCCGGCCCGAGTTCGCTCAGGCCGTCGAGGGCTTCGTCCTGGACGGGCAGCAGGCCCGGCTCACCCAGGCGGCCCTGGAGACCCTCGCGGTCGTCGCGTACCGCCAGCCGGTCAGCCGCAGCAGGGTCTCGGCGGTCCGCGGAGTCAACTGCGACGGTGTGATGCGCACCCTTCTGCAGCGGGGTCTGGTCGAGGAGGCGGGCACGGAACCCGAAACAGGTGCGATCCTGTACACGACGACGAACTACTTTCTGGAGCGGATGGGCCTGCGCGGCCTGGACGAGCTCCCGGAGCTCGCGCCCTTCCTCCCTGAGGCCGAGGCGATCGAGGCGGAGACGCTGGAAGGGGTCCCGTCGTTCGATCCGGATGCACCGGATGCAGATGCAGACGACACGACGACGACGGAACTTTGATGCGAAGCAGTGGCAGTGGCAGTGGCGGCGGTAGTGGCAGGAGCGGCGGGCGCGGCAACCCCCGCGGGACCGGTGGGGGCGGCAATCCCCGCGGTTCCGGCGGCGGTGGCGGCTCCCGGGGTTCCGGTGGGGGCGGCTCCCAGCCCAGGGGCGCGGGAGGGCGCGACGACAAGCCGAAGCGTCCCGGCAAGCCGCGTCCCGAGGAGCGCCGCTACGACGTAGGCCCCGGGGCTTCCCACGAGGGGCCGAAGTCCGGGCGCGGTGCCTCCGCGCGCGGTGGTGCCAAGGGCGGCCCCAAGCAGGGCCAGGGCACCGGACGCGGGCGCTCGGTGCCGGCGACCTCGCGGGAGTACGACGCGCGGGCCGAGGAGCGCAACCGGGAGCGGTACGCGGGCAAGAAGGACGTCAAGCTGCCCAAGACCTTCCCGGGCGCCGAGCAGGAGGGCGAGCGGCTGCAGAAGGTCCTCGCCCGCGCGGGCTACGGTTCCCGACGCGCCTGCGAGGAGCTGATCGAGCAGTCCCGGGTCGAGGTCAACGGCGAGATCGTCGTTGAGCAGGGCAAGCGGGTCGACCCGGAGCACGACGAGGTCAAGGTCGACGGGCTGACCGTCGCCACGCAGTCGTACCAGTTCTTCTCGCTGAACAAGCCGGCCGGTGTCGTCTCCACCATGGAGGACCCCGAGGGGCGGCAGAACCTCGGCGACTACGTCACCAACCGCGAGACCCGGCTCTTCCACGTGGGGCGGCTCGACACCGAGACCGAGGGCGTGATCCTGCTCACCAACCACGGCGAGCTGGCGCACCGCCTGACCCACCCCAAGTACGGCGTGAAGAAGACCTACCTCGCCGCCATCGTGGGCCCGATCCCGCGCGACCTGGGCAAGCAGCTCAAGGACGGCATCCAGCTGGAGGACGGGTACGCGCGTGCGGACCACTTCCGGGTGGTCGAGCAGACCGGTAAGAACTACCTGGTCGAGGTCACCCTGCACGAGGGCCGCAAGCACATCGTGCGCCGCATGCTCGCGGAGGCCGGTTTCCCGGTCGAGCGGCTGGTGCGCACGTCCTTCGGGCCGATCACCCTGGGCGACCAGAAGTCGGGCTGGCTGCGGCGGCTGTCCAACACGGAGGTCGGGATGCTGATGCAGGAAGTCGATCTCTAGAACGCCCCAGTTCAAGAAGCGCATTCGCTTGCGGAGCCCCCTCACGGAGGCTCCCTTCGGCCGGTCCCGGATTTTCTCCGGGGCCGGCCGATGCGTTTTCGCCCTGTCGGCGGTCTGTATGGCTGACGGCCGAGACGAGGAGCGGGTGAGGAGCGGGTATGGACACGAAGACGGGGCCTGACGGGCTTCCAGGGGCCGCTGTGGCCGATGCGGGGCCGTTCGGGCGCCCCGGGTGCCCCGAGGGGCTGTCGTGAACTCCGGGGAGCTGCTGGAGCGTTCGCTCGCCTACGCGCTGGGGAGCGTGGCCGGGGTCGGACCCGGGAGCCTGGGGCGGGGCACGCCGTGCGGGGAGTGGGACCTCGGCGCGCTGCTCGGGCATCTCGACGACGCGCTGGAGGCGCTGCACGAGGGACTCACCGGTGGGCGGATCGGGCTGTTTCCCGGAGCGCCGGGAGCGGACCCGGCGTGCGCGTTCCGCACGCGTGCGTGCGCGGTGCTGGGCGCGTGGGCGGCGGGTCCGCCGCAGGAGTCGGTTCTGGTGGGCGAACGGCCGCTGGACGTACGGGTGATGGGGGCCGTGGGCGCCGTGGAGATCGCCGTGCACGGCTGGGACGTGGCACAGGCCTGCGGGCGGCCCCGGCCCATTCCGGTCTCGCTGGCGGCCGAACTGCTGCCCGTGGCGCGGTCCGTGGTCGCGCGGGAGGACCGGGGAGAGCGGTTCGGCGCGCAGGTCGCCGTGCCGGCCCGGGCGGGGCTCGACGTCCGGCTGCTGGCGTTCCTCGGGCGGCGCGAGGTCCTTGCGGGGTGAGGGCGGGTGTCGGCCGGGGGCGCAGGGGTAGACGGGCGGTGACGGCGTTCGCGTAGTCGTGGCCCAGGAGGCCTTCGGCGCCCGGGAGTTGTGACACAGGGGCGGTGACCGAGGGCTTGTGGAAGGACGCCCGCGCTCTTTATAGTCGTACTGACCATTAAGGGGCGGGGTGGATGGGCCACAAGCAGCCGCACGGCTACGACAAGTACGCGTACGAGCCCTTCGCCGTCACCGTCGACCTCGCCGTCCTCACCATCCGCTCGGGCGCCCTGCATGTCCTGCTCGTCGAGCGCGGTCAGGAGCCCTATGCCGGTCACTGGGCGCTGCCCGGCGGCTTCGTGGAGCCGAGCGAGTCGGCCGAGACGGCCGCGCGGCGCGAACTCGCCGAGGAGACCGGGCTGTCCGACGTCACCGGGCTGCACCTGGAGCAGCTGCGGACCTACAGCGAGCCCGACCGCGATCCCCGTATGCGGGTCGTGTCCGTCGCCTTCACCGCGCTGCTGCCCGACGCGCCCGAGCCCAAGGCGGGCAGCGACGCGACGCGGGCCGACTGGCTGGCGTACGACAAGCCCTGGCCGCTCGCCTTCGATCACGACCGGATTCTGGCCGACGCCCATGAACACGTCGGTACGCAGCTGGAGTTGACCTGTCTGGCCACCGCCTTCTGTCCGGCCGAGTTCACGCTCGGCGAGCTCCAGCACGTCTACGAGACGGTGTGGGGCACCGCCCTGGACCGGCCCAACTTCCGCCGCAAGGTGCTCGCCACGCCCGGCTTCGTCGAACCGGTGCCGGGCGCCGCGCGCCTGACCGGCGGACGTGGCAAGCCGGCCGCGCTGTACCGCGCCGGCACCGCGACCACTCTCCAGCCGCCTCTGCTCCGGCCGAACCCGGAAGGACGTTCCGCATGACCAGCACGATCGTCGACAAACGCGCAGCCACAGGGGCCCTGATCGGCCTCGCCCTCGGGGACGCCCTCGGATTCCCGACCGAGTTCAACGACATCCCCTCGATCCTCGCGAAGTTCGGGCCCTGGCGGCAGCTGCCGCTGATCAAGCCGGCGATCGTCTCCGACGACACGCAGATGACCCTGGCGGTGGCCCGGGGAATGCGTACCGCCATGGACCGCGGGGCGCTCGGGCCCGAGGACATGGCCGTGACCGTGCGGCAGGAGTTCATCGCCTGGAACCGGTCCCCAGACAACAACCGCGCACCGGGCAACACCTGCCTGCGCGCCTGCGAGTTGCTGGAGAATCCCGACCTGCCCTGGCAGGACGCCAGTCAGATGGGCTCCAAGGGCTGCGGCGCCAACATGCGCGTGGCGCCCGTCGGACTCGCCCCCGGGCTGAGCGACGAACAGCGCGCGGGCGCCGCCCAGTTGCAGGCCGCCCTCACCCACGGCCACCCCACGGCGCTCGCCGCCTCCGACCTCACCGGCCGTGCCGTCCACCTGCTCGCGCAGGGCACCGAGCCGGCCGGACTCGTCGAGCACCTGCGCGCGTACGCCGAGGACAACCGCGGCCACTACCACCACTCCTGGCTCGGCGACCTGTGGACCCGCAGCCAGGACGCCGGGCCCGAGGAGTACATCGCCCGCGGCTGGCGCGAGTGCCTGGCGATCCTCGACCGGCTCGAAGACGCCGTGCGCACCTTCGATCCGGAGGCCGACCCGTGTCTGGCCACCGGGGCGGGCTGGATCGCCGAAGAGGCCCTGGCGACCGGCTTGTTGTGCTTTCTCGGCTTCCCCGACGAGCCGGTCACGGCGATCCGGCGGGCCGCCTACAGCTCCGGCGACTCGGACTCGATCGCCTGCCTGGCCGGAGCCTTCGCGGGCGCCCACCGCGGCAGCGACGCCTGGCCGAACGAGTGGGCCGACCGCATCGAGTACCAGAGCGACCTGATGACCCTCGGGGCCCTCTGGGACTCCTGACCTGCCCTCTGGGATTCTTGAGCCATGATCGACACCCTGGACATCGACCTCAGACCGGTGGTCGCGGAACAGCCCGACCCGGTGCTGTTCGCGACCGTCTCCGGCGCCCACCTCTACGGCTTCCCGTCCCGCGACTCCGACGTGGACCTGCGAGGCGTCCACCTGCTGCCCACGGCCGCGCTGGTGGGCCTGCGCGAGCCCGATGAGACCCGCTCCCGGATGTGGGACCGGGACGGCGTCGAGATGGACCTCGTCACCCACGACCTGCGCAAGTTCGTACGGCTGATGCTGCGGCGCAACGGCTATGTGCTGGAGCAGCTGCTCTCGCCCCTCGTCGTGCACACCACCGACGCGCACCGCGAACTGGTCGCGCTCGCCCCCGACGTCCTCACCGGTCATCACGCCCACCACTACCGGGGGTTCGCGGTGACGCAGTGGCGGCTGTTCGAGAAGACCGGCGAACTCAAACCGCTGCTCTACACCTTCCGCGCCCTGCTGACCGGCGTGCACCTCATGCGCAGCGGCGAGGTGCAGGCCCATCTGCCCACGCTGCTCGGCGAGGTGGACGCGCCCGCCTACCTGCCGGAGCTGATCGCCGCGAAGGCGGAACGGGAGCACGGGGACGCCGACGTCGACCACGCACGCGTGCGGGCCGACGTGGAGCGGCTGCACGGCGTGCTCGACGCGGCGCAGGAGGCCTCGGCGCTACCCGACGCGCCCGTCGCCCACGACGTCCTGCACGACTTCGTCGTACGGGTCCGGCTGGCGGGCTGAGGCGCGCCGGACGCGGACCAGGAAGGCCTCGACGCGGGCCCGGTCCGGCTCCTCGGGGAGCGGGCTGCGGTGCAGGGCCTCGTCGGCCTCGGCCGCCAGGTGGTTCATCCGCGCCTCGACTTCGGACCAGGAGACCTCGCCGCGCTTGACCGCGAGCAACGGTTCGCGTCCGTCGCCCACGTCGAGCGTGAGGGCGCCCGTGCGCAGCAGGTCGCGGGCGCTCGCCAGCAGGCGCAGGAGGTGCATCGCGTGCTTCCAGCGCGGGGCGCCGTGCGTACGGATGTCGCCCTCCAGCTTCTTGCGCTGACCGAGCGCGTAGCGCGTGAACGTCTCATGGACCTGGCGGGAGAGGAACGCCCCGCGCAGGGCGAGGAGTTCACGGCCCGTGGCGTCGACGTACTCGACGAGCGGGGAGTGCAGGCACTCCAGGATGTTCGGGTTCGCGCGCAGTGCCAGCTCGCAGAAGCGCTCCAGCTCCCAGCTGAACTGTTCGGGCGCCGGGCCCTCGACATGGGTCGGCGGCTTCTCGAAGCGCCAGAACAGGGGAGTGGGGGCGAGGAAGATGCCCCGGCGGTCGGTGTCGCTGCCCTCCGTAGCCAGACCGAAGGCCCGCGACCCCATCACGCACGCGTAGACGGTGTGGTCGCGGACCAGGGCCTCGGGGGACGGGGTCGGTGACAGGGCAGGTGACAGGCCGGTTGGCAGGCCGGGTGACTGGCTGGTCATGGACGGGACAGTACGGGGACCGTCACGCCAGGGTGATCGAATTTCCCTCCACCTTGATCTGCTCCGCGGGCAGCGGCGACGGCGCCGGGCCCCCTGCCACCGAACCGTCCGCGATCTTGAACTTGCTGCCGTGGCACGGGCAGTCGATGGTGCCGTCGGCGACCTTGGTCACCGTGCAGCCCTGGTGGGTGCAGATCGCCGAGAAGGCCTTGAAGTCGCCCTTCGCGGGCTGGGTGACCACGACCTTCTCGTCCTTGAAGATCTTGCCGCCGCCGACCGGGATGTCGGTCGTCTTCGCCAACTCCTGTCCGCTGGAGGCCTTCACGTCCGAGGATCCGGAGTCACCTTCGTCGCCGTACTTGCTGCACCCCACGGCGAGCGCCGAGGCGCCCGTCGCGAGGAGGACCGTGCGGCGCGTCGAGCGATGGGTCATGTCGTCACTCCGAAAGTGCGGAAGAACCAGAGGGCGGACGTCAGCCAGATGACGGTCAGCGCGGTGAACACCAGCCCGCCGACGAGCGGCAGCAGCCAGCCGGGCAGCCGCTCCGAGCGAAGCAGCAGCATCTTGGCACTGAACGCACCGAAGAAGAAGCAACCCAGGATGGAGTGCCACAAAACGCGCGGTTCGTACGTCTGATAGCCCAGCGCGTACAGACAGTGCACGGCGACCGGGACCGCCACGAGGAACGCGATCCGGCCCGACCAGCGGTGCAGGGTCGCCGACCAGCTCGGGCCCGGCAGCTTGCCGTACACCATGAACGCGGAGACCAGCTGGACGAGTGCGAAGAAGAACGCGGTCGTCGCGAGCCACGACTTCACCGCGGACGTGCTGCTGAACCCGGCGAGGTTGAAGGCGGTCCCGGCCGGATCGTGGACCTTGCCGTACGCCCCGAGGCCGATGGCCACGGCAGCGGCGACCAGGGCGGGGATCAGATAGCGGGCGGCGCCGGAGGCACGGCGGGGCGGCTCCGGCTGGAAAAACTGCGTGGCGGCGTTCGGGTCGACGGTCATGGTCGGCTCCCTGGGCGGACGATGGTGTCGCGGACGGGGTGTCAGGGGATGACGGGGCGTGCCGTGAGCTGCTGTCCGTCGACCGTCACCGCACCGGTCTCCGGGTCGATGGGAGGTGCGGCCGAGGGGTCCTCGTCGCGGGTGACGATGCCGACCTGCCGGCCGCCCGGCAGGACGATCCAGCCGCCGTCGACCTTGGCGCCGCGCACCGTGGCGGTCGCCCGGTACAGGCCGCCCGGCTTCTTGGCCTTGTCCGCGGTGAAGGCGTAGTGCCCGCCGCCGACGTCGACCGTGCCGCGGATCCGCTTGCCCTCCTTGAGCGTGCCGGTCAGGGAGTCGCCGTTCTTCCCGGTCAGCCGCATGCTCCCGTCGTCCTTGACGTCGCCCTTCAGCCACGACTCCTTGCTGCGGCCGTCGCAGAAGTACGCGACCGCCTTGCCGTCGTTCACGGCGACGGCGACCGCGGACGAGTCGTCGTCGGTCCGGCCGGCGTAGTCGGCGTTCGGGACGGGCACCCGGGTCCGGGTCGGCGAGGGGCTCGGCGACTGCGCGGGCTTGCTGGGCGAGGGCGACGGCGACACCGAAGCGGCGGGCGGCTGCTCCTTCTTCGTGGACGAGACGTTCTTCGTCCCCGTCGTCGCGTTGAGCGACAGCATGAACACAGCGAGCAGGAGTCCCGCGAGCATGGTCAGCAGCGGTCCTGGACGTTTCATCGAAGCCCTCCCCCGAGGCGAGTTTCCTGCCATCAGAGCGGACCGGCGCCCCCGGCGTAAAGAGGCGCACAGGGGCGTCTCTCGCCAAGTAGCGAAATTGGGTCAATTCGGTGACATTGAGCAGAGTTCGAGGCCGGGCCCGAACAGTGCCCGGCCCTTCGCGAAAGGCGTGATCATGGCGGGTAACGATCTGGGCGGTCTGTTGGGCGGGCTCCTCGGCGGCGGCCAGGGCAGCGGCGGCTCCGCCGGCTCCGGCGCGGGCATCCTCGGCGCCCTGCTCTCGGCCCTCGGCGGCGCCCAGGGCGGCGGCAGCGGCTCCAATCCGCTGGGCGGGCTGCTGGACATGCTGACGAAGTCCGGCCTCGCCCAGCAGAAGGACTCCTGGGTCGGCACCGGCAGCAACGAGTCCGTGACCGGCGCCCAGATCCAGCAGGCGCTGCCCGACGAGACCCTCGACCAGGTCGCCCGGCAGAACGGCGTCACCCCGGACGAGGCCGCCGACCAGCTTGCCCAGGTGCTGCCGACGGCCGTCGACAAACTGACCCCGAACGGGCAGGTGCCGGCCTCGCTGGAGGACCTGGTGAAGCAGCAGCGGCTGTGAGGCGGTGAATGCGGGGCGCGGTGCCTCGGAAGACGTCCGCAGGGCTCCGGGCCCGTCTCAGCGGGCGGGCGCCGCGCCCCGGTGTCGGTGGGGCTGACTACGCTGGACGAGGGAAGAGTCGAGCCGTTAGCAAGGAGCTGAGCCGTGGCGGTACGAGCGGTCCGGGGAGCCGTCCAACTGGAACGGGACGAGGCCGGGCACATGGACGAGCAGGTCGGCGCCCTGCTCACCGCCGTCCTGGAGCGCAACGGCCTGAGCGCCGAGGACCTGATAAGCATCTGGTTCACGGCCACGCCCGACCTGCACAGCGACTTCCCGGCGGCCGCCGCCCGCAAGCTCGGCATCACCGACGTACCGCTGATCTGCGCCCAGGAACTCGACATCCAGGGCGCCATGCCCCGCGTGGTCCGCATCCTGGCGCACATCGAGTCCGACCGGGCCCGTGCCGACATCGCGCACGTGTACCTCGGCGCCGCGGCCGCCCTGCGCAAGGACATCGCCCAGTGAGAACCGCACTCGTCATCGGCACCGGCCTCATCGGTACCTCCGCCGCGCTCGCCCTGTCCCAGCGGGGCGTCGTCGTCCACCTCGCCGACCACGACCCCGAGCAGGCCCGCACGGCCGCCGCCCTGGGCGCCGGCACCGACCAGGCGCCCGAGGGCCCGGTCGACCTCGCGATCGTCGCCGCGCCGCCGGCCCATGTCGCCACCGTGCTGGCCGACGCCATGCGCCGGGGCGTGGCCCGCGGCTACATCGACGTCGCCAGCGTCAAGGGCGGCCCGCGCCGCGAGCTGGAGGCGCTGGGCCTGGACCTCTCGGCGTACATCGGCACGCACCCCATGTCCGGCCGCGAGAAGTCCGGCCCGCTGGCCGCGACCGGCGATCTCTTCGAGGGCCGCCCCTGGGTGCTGACCCCGACCCGGGACACCGACACCGAGGTGCTGAACCTCGCGCTGGAGCTGGTCTCGCACTGCCGTGCCGTGCCGGTCGTCATGGACGCCGACGCCCACGACCGCGCCGTCGCACTCGTCTCCCACATGCCCCACCTGGTGTCCAGCATGGTCGCCGCGCGGCTGGAGAACGCCGAGGAGGCGGCCGTACGGCTGTGTGGGCAGGGCATCCGGGACGTGACCCGGATCGCCGCCTCCGACCCCGCGATGTGGATCGACATCCTCTCCGCGAACCCGGGACCCGTCGCCGACCTGCTCACCGACGTGGCCGGCGACCTGGAGGAGACGGTGCAGGCCCTGCGCGCCCTGCAGTCCGCCGACGAGGCCAAGCGCGTCGAGGGCACCTCCGGCATCCAGGACGTCCTGCGGCGGGGCAACGCCGGTCAGGTCCGGGTCCCCGGCAAGCACGGGACGGCGCCGCGGTCCTACGAGGTCGTGGCCGTCCTCATCGACGACCAGCCGGGCCAGCTGGCCCGCATCTTCGCGGACGCCGGCCGGGCCGGGGTCAACATCGAGGACGTACGCATCGAGCACGCCACCGGACAGCAGGCGGGTCTGGTGCAGCTGATGGTGGAGCCGCAGGCGGCGCCGGTCCTCACGGCGTCGCTGCGGGAGCGGGGCTGGGCGATCCGGCAGTAAGCCCCCCGGGATCCGGTAGCAAGCCCCCCGGGATCCGGCAGTGATCCCCTCCCCGGGATCCGGCGGTGATCGCGCCGATCGTTCGCTCCTGAGGGGTCGATCGGCCGCCTGTAAGAGGGGACCCGGGAAGCCAGTAACCTTGTGCGGGGCACTTTCGTGCCCCGCACACCACTCACCGCACCGCACCAGGAAGGTGTCCCCCTGTGGAAAACGGCGCCGCCCCGACCGCCCAGGCCGTGATTGTCGCCATCGACGGCCCCGCCGGCACGGGCAAGTCGAGCACGTCGAAGGCCGTCGCCGCACAGCTCGGCCTGAGCTACCTGGACACGGGCGCCCAGTACCGGGCGATCACCTGGTGGATGGTGACCAACGGGATCGACATCGACGACCCGACGGCGATCGCCGCGGTGACCGGCAAGCCCGAGATCGTCTCCGGCACCGACCCGGCGGAGCCGACGATCACGGTCGACGGCGTCGACGTGGCCGGCCCGATCCGCACCCAGGAGGTCTCCTCCAAGGTCAGCGCGGTCAGCGCGGTGCCCGAGGTGCGGGCCAGGATCACCGAGCTGCAGCGGGCCGTGGCGGCGAGCGCGGAGCGGGGCATCGTCGTCGAGGGCCGGGACATCGGTACGACCGTACTGCCCGACGCCGATCTGAAGGTCTTCCTCACCGCCTCCCCGGAGGCCCGCGCCGCCCGGCGCAGCGGCGAGCTCAAGGGCGCCGACGTCAACGCCACCCGTGAGGCCCTGATCAAGCGGGACGCGGCCGACTCCACCCGGAAGACCTCGCCGCTCGCCAAGGCGGACGACGCGGTCGAGGTGGACACCACCGAGCTCACCCTGGCGCAGGTCATCGAGTGTGTCGTCACCCTCGTCGAGGAGAAGCGGGCCGGGAAGTGACCAGGCCCAAAGCCGCCTCCGAGCGGGGAGCCGAGGTCGGCCGGCGCATCGGCGTCGGCCTGATGCACGGGCTGTGGAAGCCGCGTGTGCTCGGCGCCTGGAAGGTGCCCGCGACCGGCCCGGTGATCTTCGCCGTCAACCACTCGCACAACATCGACGGCCCGATGGTCATGGGCGTGGCACCCCGGCCGACGCACTTCCTGATCAAGCAGGAGGCGTTCATCGGCCCGCTCGACCCGTTCCTGACGGGCATCGGGCAGCTCAAGGTGGACCGCTCCACCGCCGACCGCACCGCGATCACCCGGGCGCTGGACGTCCTGGCGGCCGGCGGAGTGCTCGGCATCTTCCCCGAGGGCAGCCGGGGCGAGGGCGACTTCGCCTCCCTGCGCGCCGGGCTCGCCTACTTCGCGGTGCGCGGCGACGCCCCGATCGTGCCCATCGCGGTGCTGGGAAGTTCGGAGCGGCGCGGACGGTTGATAAAGGGGCTGCCTCCGCTGCGCAGCCGTATCGACGTCGTCTTCGGCGACCCCTTCGAGGCGGGCGACGGCAGCGGACGACGTACACGCCGGGCGCTGGACGAGGCGACCGAGCGCATCCAGAAGCAGCTCACCGCGCACCTGGAAAACGCCAGGCGGCTGACCGGCCGCTAGGCGACACTGAGTAGTGGATCAAACCGGCGAAACCGGTCGGTCCACCGATCACCACGATGAACGAGGTACGGACTTCATGAACGACCACATCCCCTCCGACGGCCCGGGCGAGGAGCACGAGCACGGAGCCCTCGGCGACGCCGAGTACGCGGAGTTCATGGAGCTCGCCGCGGTCGAGGGCTTCGACCCGGAGGACGTCGAGGGCGCGATCGAGGCGGCCGGACACGGCCCGCTGCCGGTCCTCGCCGTCGTCGGCCGCCCGAACGTCGGCAAGTCGACGCTCGTCAACCGCATCATCGGGCGACGGGAAGCCGTCGTAGAGGACAAGCCCGGTGTCACCCGCGACCGTGTCACGTACGAGGCCGAGTGGGCCGGGCGCCGCTTCAAGGTCGTCGACACCGGCGGCTGGGAGCAGGACGTCCTCGGCATCGACGCGTCCGTGGCCGCGCAGGCCGAGTACGCGATCGAGGCCGCCGACGCCGTCGTGTTCGTCGTCGACGCCAAGGTCGGCGCGACCGACACCGACGAAGCGGTCGTACGACTGCTGCGCAAGGCCGGCAAGCCCGTCGTGCTGGCCGCCAACAAGGTCGACGGCCTCAGCGGCGAGTCCGACGCGGCCTACCTGTGGTCCCTGGGCCTCGGCGAGCCGCACCCCGTCTCCGCGCTGCACGGCCGCGGCACCGGCGACATGCTGGACGCCGTCCTGGAGGCCCTGCCGGAGGCGCCCGAGCAGACCTTCGGCACCGCGGTCGGCGGTCCCCGCCGGATCGCGCTGATCGGCCGCCCGAACGTCGGCAAGTCCTCGCTGCTGAACAAGGTCGCGGGCGAGGAGCGCGTCGTCGTCAACGAGATCGCGGGCACCACCCGTGACCCGGTCGACGAGCTGATCGAACTCGGCGGTATCACCTGGAAGTTCGTCGACACCGCGGGCATCCGCAAGCGCGTCCACCTCCAGCAGGGCGCCGACTACTACGCCTCGCTGCGCACCGCGGCCGCCGTCGAGAAGGCCGAGGTCGCGGTCATCCTGATCGACGCCTCCGAGTCCATCTCGATCCAGGACCAGCGCATCGTCACCATGGCCGTGGAGGCGGGGCGCGCGATCGTGCTCGCCTTCAACAAGTGGGACACCCTCGACGAGGAGCGGCGCTACTACCTGGAGCGCGAGATCGAGACCGAGCTCGGCCAGGTCGCGTGGGCGCCCCGGGTGAACGTCTCGGCGCGCACAGGGCGGCACATGGAGAAGCTGGTCCCGGGCATCGAGACCGCCCTGGCCGGCTGGGAGACCCGCGTCCCGACGGGCCGGCTGAACGCCTTCCTCGGTGAGCTGGTCGCCGCCCACCCGCACCCGATCCGCGGCGGCAAGCAGCCCCGCATCCTCTTCGGCACCCAGGCCGGCACCAAGCCCCCGCGGTTCGTGTTCTTCGCCTCCGGCTTCATCGAGGCGGGCTACCGGCGCTTCATCGAACGCCGCCTGCGCGAGGAGTTCGGCTTCGACGGCACGCCGATCCACATCTCGGTGCGGGTGCGCGAGAAGCGCGGCAAGAAGAAGTAGCTCCACGGCCGGACAGGCGTACGGCAAGGGAAAGGGCGACCCCGATCGGGGTCGCCCTTTCCCTTGCCGCCGAACTCAGTGACCCGGTGGCAGTGCCGCCGGCACGTGGTGCATCCGCGTGCCCTGCTGGCCGACCTGACCGATCTGCCCCACGCGCTGCCACTGCGACTGCTGCCGGGCGCTGTAGGCCCCCGCGCTGTAGGCGCTGTACGAGCTGCTGAACGACCCCGGCCGGTGTCCGCCGTACGCACCCGTACTGTGCGGGATGTTGCCGAAGGCGGTGAAGCCCAGTTCCTCCTCGCCGCTGCGGTCGCCCGGCAGTGTGCGGAAGGACTTGACGTACTCGGCATAGAGCGCGTCGTAGATCGGCGTGGCCGATGGGCCGCTCAGGTAGTCCTGGGCCGACCGCGCGGACGGGATCGGCTGATAGGACTGGCGGCGTGGAACGTCGTATGCGTACACGTATGTCCAAACGACACCGACTGGTCAGGGATGCGGTTGTGCGGTCGGCCTTTTAGGGGCGGGACCTCACGTGCCCGCGAGCGGCATGGCCACCGCGACCAGCTTGCCGTTCGCCGCCGCCTTGTCGATCGCGTCCCGGAGCAGGTCCTCCCGGGGCTGGCGGCCGATCGAGCCCACCGGTGCGGCGAACATCAGCACCTGCTGGTGCTTGTTCGCGGCGGCCCGCCAGCTCTCCGTCACCTGCAGCGGCTGGTGCGCCTGCCACCAGGCCACCGGCTGCCCGCCGTTGGTGCTGGGCTGCAGCACCGCGTGCAGCTGGCCCACCGCGAGCAGCACCGACCAGCCGTGCAGCACCGGCGGCACCTCGGTCAGCTCCGTGAGCGGCATGAAGCCCTGCTCGATGAGGAGCGGCAGGAAGTCGTCGCCGGAACCGGTCGTGCCGGGGCGCGCGATGGGCGCGGTCGGCTCGACGACCAGGGCCGGGTGCAACTCCCCGGCGATCAGGACGAGTCCGCTGGTGATGCCGAGCACGGCCTGCTCGGGCACGATCTTCTCCGGCTCCAGGTCCACCGTGTCCCCGGAGATGGACTTCACGGCGCCGCGGAGCTGCTCCTCGGTGACCTGGACGACCTGCGAGGGCAGACAGGTGGAGTGGGCGAAGGCGAGGACGGCGGTCTCGTCGCCGATGAACAGGACGGTGCTGGTGCGCTCCTGTTCGGAGTCGCCCGGGGTGCGGCAGGACGTGCAGTCGTAGCTGCCGGGGGCGTTCTCTCCGGCGAGCAGCCGGTCGGCTTCTTCGTCGCCGATCTCGGCGCGTACCTCGTCGCTGACGTCGAGCATGCGCGGCACGGGTGGCTCCCTCAGGATGTGGTGCCCGGTGGGTCCCGGGCTCATGAAGAAGACAACGGAGGATCTGTGGCGGGAGTCACGCCCCAGGGCGAACGGAATCGACCCATCCAGCGCGGAGGGTCACCGCTCGTGCGGAATCGGGCACTCACCGTCAATTCCTTGGAAATCAAAGGAAGTTGGTTGGGTGAACTGAGTCACAGGGCGTCCGGGGTACTGGTCGACAAATCATGAAATCGGCGAATGAAGTGGGTGTCCGAAAATAGCCGATACCCGCGGTAACGGCGAACTGGCCTGGAATGACAAGGAGTTGGTTGATACCAACCGGCCCGGCTCCTTAGATTCCTCGGCCGTGTGCACAGAGCACCGCTCGGGTACGTCCGCCGACCGCACCAAGCCAGCAGAATCCAGCACCATCCCCGAGGCGGACGGGGTGGAACGCGCCAACCGCGCCCCAGTGCACGGAACGCGTACCGCCTTGGGGGACCCCGGGTTTGTGGAGAGGGATTCACATGTCCGAATGTGTTGATACCAACCGTCCGACCCGCAAGCGCACGACGGCGGTCCTCGCCGGAGCGGCTCTGCTCGCCCCGCTCGGACTGCTCGCCGCGACCGGCAACGCCGCGGCGGCGGACGGGGGAGTGTGGGACCGCATCGCCCAGTGCGAGAGCGGCGGCAACTGGCACATCAACACCGGCAACAGCTACTACGGCGGGCTCCAGTTCTCCGCCAGTACCTGGCGCGCGTACGGCGGCACGGCCTACGCGCCGACCGCCGACAAGGCCTCCAGGGAACAGCAGATCGCTGTCGCCACCAAGGTCCAGAAGGCCCAGGGCTGGGGCGCCTGGCCGACCTGCTCGACCCGGGCCGGAGCGTACGGCGGCGCACCCGCCGCGGGTTCACCGGCCACCAAGTCGACGCCGAAGTCGACGTCCGAGTCGGCCGGCGGGTCGAACTCCGGCTCCAGCACCGAGTCCACCGCGGCGAAGCCGGCGAAGAAGCCGGCGCGTCCGTCGAGCCACCCGGCCCGCGGCGCCTCGCGCGGTGACTACACCGTCCGCCAGGGCGACACGCTCAGCAAGATCGCCGCTCGGCACGGGACCACCTGGCAGCGGCTGTACGCGGCCAACAAGGCCGTCATCGGGGCCGATCCAGATCTGATCGTGCCCGGCCAGCGACTCACGTTCTGATCCGATCACGGATCACGCGTCAGGCATCAAGCATCAGGCATCAGGGGTCCCGTCCGGTCTGCCGACCGGGCGGGGCGACCCGAAGGTCCCCGACACCTGCACGGCGACCGT
>NZ_JBSFLV010000079.1:0-43763 GCF_053599215.1 Streptomyces sp. NPDC001002
GCGGAATAAGCCCGACCGTTCACAGCGTCCTCGCTGTGTTTTGTTCTTCAAAGGAACCACGCCCCGGTCGTGATGACCGGAGACGGGGTATCAACATATCTGGCGTTGACTTTTGGCACGCTGTTGAGTTCTCAAGGAACGGCCGTTTCCTTTGTACTCACCCGCAGAACGTTCTCTGGGGCTTTCCTCCGGGCGCTTCGCTTTCCGTGTTCCAAACTCTATCAGTGTTTTTCCGTCCCCCTGACCACCGTCCTGCAGGCATGCGGAAGGTGACCCCGAGATAGGATCTGACAAGTTGGATGCTGCCAGGCTAGGGCGCTTGGTAGCGTCGCCCGGCCTCAGGCAGGAGTACGACTGTACATGGGGCTCGGAACGGCTTGCAAATCGATTAGAGTTAGTGGTCTAGACCACTAACTGGTACCTTTCGTGCGGAACCCGCACTTCATATGACATACGCTGCTGCTCAGTGTGCTGTCCGGTACAGGCAGTGACGACCCGTATGTATCTCCGCCCCCGGGAGGCTCCCCATGACCACCGTGACGTCCCCTCTTGCAGGACGCGCCATCGGACTGGCCGAAGTGCCGGATCCGGTCTTCTCCGGGGCCATGGTCGGCCCGGGCACAGCGATCGATCCCGTGCGTGAGCCTTCCGAGGCCGTTGCGCCCGTGGACGGCGTGATCGTCTCTCTGCACCCGCACGCGTTCGTCGTCGTCGACGAGAACGGCCACGGCGTGCTCACCCACCTCGGCATCGACACCGTCCAGTTCAACGGCGAGGGCTTCGAGTTGCTCGTGAACAAGGGCGACACCGTGACCCGCGGACAGAGCGTCGTACGGTGGAACCCGGCCGCTGTCGAGGCCTCCGGCAAGTCGCCGGTGTGCCCCGTCGTGGCGCTGGAGGCCACCGCCGAGGCGCTCTCCGAACTGCGTGACACCGGCGACGTGAAGGCCGGCGACAGTCTCTTCGTCTGGCAGTGACACCTGTGCCGTCGTACGGCGGCACATAGGACAACCATCGCGGCGGCGGGACCCGCCGCACTATCGGAGACGGGTGAGATGGAGACAACGCTGCGAGGCGTCGGCGTGAGCCACGGTGTGGCGATCGGCGAGGTTCGGCACATGGGAACGGCGGTGTTGGAGCCGCCTGCCAAGCAGATTTCGCCGGAGGACGCGGAGCGTGAGCAGGGGCGCGCCCGGCAGGCCGTGGACGCGGTGGCGGCCGATCTGATGGCGCGCGGCAATCTGGCGGGCGGAGAAGCCCAGGCAGTGCTTGAGGCGCAGGCCATGATGGCCCAGGATCCCGAGCTGATGGCGGACGTCGAGCGGCGTATCGCCGTCGGGAGTACGGCCGAGCGCGCTGTCTACGACGCGTTCGCGGCCTACCGCGCCCTGCTAGCGAACGCCGGTGAGTATCTCGCCGGTCGGGTGGCCGACCTCGACGACGTGCGGAATCGTATCGTCGCCCGGTTGCTCGGGGTTCCGATGCCGGGTGTCCCGGACAGTGACGAGCCGTATGTGCTCATCGCTCGGGATCTCGCGCCTGCCGATACCGCTCTCCTTGACCCGACGCTCGTCCTCGGTTTCGTCACCGAGGAGGGTGGGCCGACCAGTCACAGCGCGATTCTGGCGCGGGCGCTCGGTGTGCCGGCCGTGGTGGCATTGCCGGGCGCCGGTGAGCTCGCCGAGGGGACGCTGGTCGCCGTCGACGGGAGCACCGGCGAGATCTTCGTGAACCCCAGTGTCGAGAAGAAGGCGCAGTTGGAGGCCGCGGCGGCCGAGCGCAAGGCGGCGTTGTCCGCCTCGACCGGACCGGGTGCGACCTCAGACGGGCACAAGGTGCCGCTGCTTGCCAATGTCGGCGGTCCCGCGGACGTGCCGGCCGCTGTCGAGGCCGGGGCCGAGGGTGTCGGTCTGTTCCGCACGGAGTTCCTCTTCCTGGACGACAGCAAGAACGCCCCGTCGGCGGAGAAGCAGGTCGAGGCCTACCGGCAGGTGCTGGAGGCGTTCCCGGAGGGCCGGGTCGTCGTACGCGTGCTGGACGCGGGCGCGGACAAGCCGCTGGACTTCCTCACTCCGGCCGACGAGCCGAACCCCGCGCTGGGCGTGCGGGGGCTGCGTTCCCTGCTGGAGCACCCCGATGTGCTGAACACCCAGCTGACGGCGCTCGCGCAGGCGGCCGAGGGTCTCCCGGTCTACCTGGAGGTCATGGCGCCGATGGTGGCCGACCGTGCCGACGCCAAGGCGTTCGCCGACGCGTGCCGTGCGGCGGGTCTGCGGGCGAAGTTCGGCGCGATGGTGGAGATCCCGTCCGCCGCTTTGCGGGCGCGGTCGATCCTGCAGGAGGTCGAGTTCCTGTCGCTGGGCACCAACGACCTCGCGCAGTACACGTTCGCGGCGGACCGGCAGGTGGGCGCGGTGTCCCGGCTGCAGGATCCTTGGCAGCCCGCGCTTCTCGACCTGGTCGCGCTGTCCGCGGAGGCGGCGAGGGCCGAGGGCAAGAGCTGTGGGGTCTGCGGTGAGGCCGCGTCCGACCCGTTGCTCGCGTGTGTGCTGACCGGTCTGGGTGTCACCTCCCTCTCCATGGGTGCGGCGTCGATTCCCTATGTCCGTACAACGCTGGCGAAGTACACGCTGGCCCAGTGCGAGCGTGCCGCTGCGGCGGCCCGGGCAGCGGACAGTGCCGAGGAGGCACGCGACGCGGCTCAGGCGGTCCTGTCCGGCGAGTAGTCGGGACGGCTCGCTCGTCGGCCGGTCTTCAGGGGCGCTCCACCTTCGGGTGGGGCGCCCCTTGGGTTTTCGTCAGTGGTGGTGGCCCGGTGGCTGTTGCTCGTCACCGAGGTCGGGCGGCAGGCAGTAGTCGACGTCGGATTCCGGGGAGATCAGGTCTCCGGACTCGATGTCGGTGCAGTAGGCGTTGAAGACCTCGCCTGCGGTGAGGGGTTGGAGGCCTTCTCCCCGTAGGCGCCAGCCGTAGACACGGTCGACGGTCCCGGGGGCGCTGGTGCGCATGACGAGTCCTCCGGGGCTCTGGGTGGCGATGCCGAGGGCCAGGACGGTGGTGAACTCCAGGGCCTCGGCTTCGTCGAGTTCAGTGGCACCGTCGTCGTCCTGGTCGACGTGCAGGACAGAGACGAGGGTTTCCGGGGTCGCCGAGACGCTGCAGACGAGTTGGCGGTTGCCCGGCGGTGCTGTGTCGAGGATGCGGACGAGGAGTCCGGAGGCGCGGGTGAAGGCGGCGCGGCCGATGTCCTCGCCGCAGGAGGCGCAGGGGCCGAGGCGGGCGAGGAGTGTGGACGCGTACTCCCAGGTGGCCTGGCGGACGGCTTCGTCTACGAGGGCGGGGACGAGGTCGGCCAGGGCCTGTCCGTCGTAGGGCAGGCTCGGGCCCGTTGTGGCCAGTTCGGCGGTGAAGCGGGTGCGGCTGTACGGGTCGTCGGGGTCCAGGCCGGCTTCGGTGCAGAAGTCGGCGTACTCCTGTGGGTCGAAGAGGGCGACGGTGGTGTGGCTGCCCTGGGAGGCGCGGGCTTTGAGGAGTGCTTCCACCTGCCGCAGGTAGGTGGTGTGGTCGTCGAAGGTGAAGGTGCGGTAGCGCCGCATGGCGCGGAAGTCGTACTCGTCGGTCAGCAGGCCGATGGTGCCCGCGATTTCGCGACGCAGAACGCGTCGCATCGTCTGGTGGTCCTGGTGCGCCATGTTTCCCCCTGTGCGCGGTCGATCAATGCTCACTCACAGTAACCGGCGGCACTGACAACGGCGTCCGAGCGAGGGGTTCGCGGACCAGGCGGTGCTGGAACAGGCTGGTCAGGGCGATGGCGGCGCCGAAAGTGGTCCAGCCGAGCGGACCGGTGGCGATGGCCGCGGTCACGGCGAGTGGTCCGATGCTGCGTTGGGCGGACTGGGCGAGACCGTGGACGCCGAGGTAGGCGCCCTGTGCGGTGGTGGGGGCGAGGGCGACGGAGAGTTCCCACGAGACGGTGGCGTGCAGCATCTCGGCCATGGTGAAGGCGACTGCCGCGGCGGTGAGGAGCAGGGTGCCCGTGACGACCCCGCCGGTGGCCGAGAGCGCCATGGCCGCTCCGCCCAGGGCGAAGGCGATCGACACGGGGACGAGCAAGGTGCGTGCGGCGGCTGTGGTGGTGCCGAATCTGGCCAGTGGGACCTGGAGTGCCACCACCATCACGTTGTTGAGGACCAGCAGCAGGGGCGCGAGGCCGTGCGGTGCGTTGGAGGCGTGGGCGATCCACAGGGGCAGGCCGACCTTGAAGACGGCATCGTCGAGGAAGAGGACGGTCTCGGAGGCGACGTAGACGAGGTAGGTGCGGTCGCGCCAGGGGTTGGTCGGTTTGGTGGTGGGTGGTGGGTTCTTCGAGGTGGCGACCGTGCGGGAGGTGGGCCGGGGTTCGCCGCAGCGCAGGGTGAGGAGGGCGGAACCGAGGAAGGACAGGGCGTCGCCGGTGAGGAGCCATTGGTACGCGGTGGTGGTGCCGAGGGCGAGAGCAGCCGCGGCGGTGAGGCCGCCGAGGGCCCAGCCGGCGTTGGCGACGGTGCGGTGGAAGGCCTGGTAGCGGACGCGGTCGGGGCCTGCGACGCGGGTGGCGTAGAGCCTGGTGAGGATGTTCGCGGCGCGGTCGCCGAGGCTGCCGACGGCGGAGTAGGCGAGCAGCAGGGCGTACTCGTGGGTGGTGAGGAGGGCGAAGGAGGCGAGCGCGCGCAGGAGTTGGACGGTGATCAGGATGCGGGTGATCGGGAAGCGGTCGGCGAGGCGGCCGCCCAGCGGTGCGCCGGCGATGCCGATGGCTCCGGCGCTCGCGGCGAGGGTGCCCACCTGGGCGATCGAGAGGTGCGAGACGTAGGTGAAGTAGAGGACGGAGACGGAGGCCCACAGGCCGCTGCCGATGCGGTCGACGAGGGCGATGGCGAGCATCCTGCGCCCGTCGCGCCCTCCGGGTATCCGGCTCGACCATGCGGCTGCGCGGCGCATCGGATGCACTGCTCCCCCTTGCTTCCAGTTATGTACTGATACATACTTGGCAACGTGGCAACACAATATGCGATCAGTGGTACGACGGCCAAGGGGATTGCCGCGTCCGTCGAACGGGGCGTTGCGCAGGGCACGTTGGGCCCGGGAGCCGCGCTGCCTCCGGTGCGGCGGCTGGCGGACGATCTCGGGGTCAGTCCCGGAACGGTCGCGACGGCCTACAAGGAGCTGCGGCAGCGCGGGATCGTCGTCACGCGCGGGCGGGGCGGGACCGTGGTGGCAGCGGAGCCCGCCGTGGCATCACGGCGACCGCCCAAGGTTCCGGAGGGGCTACGGGATCTGTCCGGCGGGCATCCAGACCCCGCGCTGCTTCCCGCTCTCGTACCGCCGTCACGCCTCTCCCCCGGTGCTCGATCACACCGTGCCGCGCCCAGGTTGGCGCGGCTGGAAGAGGCGGTGCGTGAGTGGATCCGGCCCGACGGTGTGCCCGTGGAGCACGTGACGTTCGCGCATGGGGCGCTGGATCTGATCGGGCGGCTGCTCTCCGTGGAGCTGCGTCCGGGGGACGCCGTGGCCATGGAAGACCCCGGATATCACCACCTGTTGGACCTGGTCACGGCCCTCGGGCTGCGTATCGTCCCGGTGGCAGTGGACGACGAAGGCGTGCGCCCTGAGGCGTTGGACAGTGCGCTGTGCGCGGGTGCGCGCGCGTTGGTGTGCAGTCCGCGGGCGCAGAACCCGTACGGCGGCTGCTTCTCGGTGGCTCGGCGGGACGGGTTGGTCGAGGTGCTCCGGGACGCGCCCGATGTGCTGGTCGTCGAGAACGATCACGCGTCCGCCGTGGCCGGTGCGCCCTTGCGCACGTTGACCGCCGGCGGACTGCCGCGGTGGGTGCATGTGCGGACGGTGAGCAAGTTCCTGGGGACCGACCTGCGGTGGGCGGCGGCAGCGTGCGACACGACCACGCTGGCCCGGCACGACGGGCGCATGTTGTTGACGTCCGGCTGGGTCAGTCATCTGCTCCAGGAGACCGTGTTCGGGTTGCTGACCGATGACGGCACGCGCGCGTTGGTGGCTCGCGCCCAGGAGGCGTACGAGGAACGCCGTACCGCGCTCCTTGGGGAGTTCGGCTTTCGTGGGATCGCGGCGCACGGGGTGAGCGGGATGAACGTGTGGGTGCCCGTGCGGGACGAGTCGGACGTGGTGAACGGGCTGCGGTCGTACGGGTGGTGGGTCGCGTCGGGGGCGCGGTTCCGGCTGGCCTCGGGGCCTGCGGTGCGGATCTCCGTGGCCGAGCTGGAGCCGGTCGACGCGGCGCGGCTGGCCTCGGACTTCGCGGCCGTGCTGGGTGAGTCCGAGGCCACCTACGGGGGTTGACCGGCTGTGTCAGGCGCGCTTGCGGGCGAGGTCCTCGTAGTAGTGCAGCAGGTCGAGGTTGTCGATGGAGCCCGGGTTGACCGCCTTCTCCAACGGGGTGCCCTGGAGGAGGCGTTTGACCGGGACCTCGATGCGCTTGCCGGTCAAGGTGTGCGGGATGCCCGGGACTTCGATGACCTCGTCCGGGACGTGGCGCGGGGAGAGCTGTTCGCGGATGGTCTGCTTGATCCGGCCCAGGAGTGCCTCGTCGAGGGTCGCACCGGGCGCCAGGTGCACGAAGAGGGGCATCCAGTAGCCGCCGTCGGGCTGTTCGATGCCGATGACGAGGGATTCCTTGATCTCGGGCAGGCGCTCGACGGCTTCGTAGATGTCCGCCGAACCCATGCGCACGCCCTGACGGTTGAGGGTCGAGTCGGAGCGGCCGTGGATGACGACCGAGCCACGCGAGGTGACGGTGATCCAGTCGCCGTGGCGCCACACGCCGGGATAGGTGTCGAAGTAACTGTCGTGGTAACGGCTGCCGTCGGGGTCGTTCCAGAAGTAGATGGGCATCGACGGCATGGGGTTGGTGACGACGAGCTCGCCGACCTCGTCGACCAAGGGGTTCCCGCTCGGGTCCCAGGACTGCAGGTCGGTGCCCAGACCGGGTGCCTGGAGCTCGCCGATGTACACCGGGAGGGTCGGTACGGCTCCCGCGAAGCACGAGCAGACGTCCGTGCCGCCGCTCACGGACGCCATGTACAGGTCGGCCCCGCTCGCCGCGAACTCGTCGTGCAGCCAGCGGAATCCGTCGGGCGGCAGCGGTGATCCCGTGGTGGCGACACACTTGACCTTGGAGAGGTCGAACTCGCGCGCGGGGTGCACGCCGGCCTTGCGGCAGGCCATGACGTAGGCCGCCGAGGTGCCGTAGAGGGTGGCTCCGGTGCGTTCGGCGATGCGCCACTGGGCGCCGGTGTCCGGGAACCCTGGGCTGCCGTCGTAGAGCACGATCGTGGTGCCGGTGAGGAGGCCGGAGACGAGGAAGTTCCACATCATCCAGCCGGTCGACGTGTACCAGAAGAAACGGTCCTCCGGCCCGAGGTCACAGTGCAGGCCGAGCTGCTTGAGGTGCTCGATCAGGATGCCGCCCTGGGACTGGACGATGGCCTTGGGGAGGCCGGTCGTGCCCGAGGAGTAGAGCACCCACAGGGGGTGCTCGAAGGGCACCTGCTCGAAGACGGGCTCCACGTCCCCGCTCGTCAGCGCCGACCACTCCAGGGCGCCCTCGGGAGCGTCCGTGCCGAGCAGCGGGATGTGGACCACGGCACGCAGCGCGGGCAGTTCGCTGCGCAGTTCGGCGACGATCTCGCGGCGGTCGTGTTCCTTGCCGCCGTAGCGGTAGCCGTCGACGGTGAACAGGACGACCGGCTCCACCTGCTGGAAGCGGTCGAGGACGCTGCGGGCGCCGAAATCGGGTGCACAGGACGTCCAGACGCCTCCCACGGCGGCCGTGGCGAGGAAGGCGACGACGGCCTGCGGAACGTTCGGGAGATAGCCACTGACGCGGTCGCCGGGACGTACGCCGAGGGCGCGCAGTTCAGCGGCCAGGGAGCCGACCTGGCGGCGCAGCTCCGCCCAGGTGACCGGGCTCGGTTCGTGGGTCTCGTCGACATGGAGAAGGGCGGGTTCGTCCGCGCGGGTGGCGCTCGCGCGCAGGGCGTGCTCGGCGTAGTTGAGGGTCGCTCCGGGGAACCACTGGGCGCCCGGCATCGAGCGGTCGCCCAGTACGCGCGCGTACGGCGTCGAGAACCGTACGTCGAACCACTCCACGACGGCTTTCCAGAAGGTGTCCAGCTCGTCGACGGACCAGCGGTGCAGCGCCGGGTAGCCGCCCTCGGCCGGGGCGCCGTGCTGCTCGGCCGCCCAGGCCTGGAACTTGGTGACCTGGGCGTCGGCGATGCGCTCCGGGTCTGGCTGCCAGAGCGGCTGGGGGTTCACGATCGACATGGGGCGGCTCCCGGACTGTGCGCGTCGTGTGCGTCGGCCGCGCACGGGCTCGGGTGTGCGCGGGACGCGGCTGACACGGACGATGCCATGTGATCCACTTCTACACCAGGGTGCGCCCCACGCGGTCCGCGTCGTGAAGATGTTGCCCGGGCACGGGTGAACGCAAGTTGAACGGTACGCGTGCGTGGAGCGGTGAATGGCAGGGTGAGCAGCATGAACGGTCGTGACCTGGTGCGTTCGGTGAAGGCGGTCGGCTCCACGGGAGCGGGCCAGAGGTTGCGTACCGTGACGGCGGCCTGGCGCAGGCAGCGCGCTGACGCCGCCGCACTGCCGCCGCGAGGCGCCGAACGGGCGCGGGTGCCCGGGGTGGTGCGGGAGGTGGAGCCCGGTCCGGGCGGCGGGGTCATCCGGTTCACCCGCTCCGAGCTGCGGATCGTGGTCGCCGCCAACGGGGTGGTCTTCTGGGCCTGGGACGGGGCCGGTCCCGAGCCTTCGTACGCGCTGGCCGGCCGCTGCCCCGAGCCGGACCCTCGCGCGCTCCTGGAGCCCGACAAGGACGGCGGCTGG
Organism: Streptomyces sp. NPDC001002; assembly: GCF_053599215.1. NCBI lineage: Bacteria > Bacillati > Actinomycetota > Actinomycetes > Kitasatosporales > Streptomycetaceae > Streptomyces > Streptomyces sp. NPDC001002. Next base: position 8,908 of record NZ_JBSFLV010000079.1, read on the forward strand.
CGGGTCGTCGCGGAACGAATGACAGTCGTCGTCTCACGGCACGGAGCGGTCGAGGTGCAGACGCCGGGGGGTGTGGTCCTGCGCCGGGATCTTCCGCCGCGGTGGTGGGAGCCGGTCGGCGGGGGTGTCGCGCGGTGGATGCAGCGTTCGGAGGTGGCTTCGGACGCGCGGTTCTTCGGGCTCGGCGGGCGGGCCTCGGGGCCGCGGCTGCGGGACGGGACGTACCGCCTGTGGAACACCGATCCGGGCCGTCCCTTCGGTCCCGGTGACGATCCGCTGTACGTCACGATGCCGGTGCAGCTGGTGGTGGCGGACGCGGCCACGCACCTGGTGTTCCACGACTCCTCGTGGGACGGCACGGTGACGCTGCGGGAGGGCGAGGAGGGGGCCGGTTCCGGGCACGACCGGGCGGGGTCGAGCGAACTGCGGATGGACGGCGGTCCGTTGCGCTGCTGGGTGATGGTCGGCACCCCCGCGCGCGTGCTGCTCGCCTGGGCGTCGTTGACGGGTGCGCCCGCGCTGCCGCCCGCGTGGGCGCTGGGGCACCATCACGCACGCTGGGGCTTCGGCAGCGAGCAGGAGGTACGGCGGATCGTCGCGGGCTATCAGGAACGCGAGTTGCCGCTCGACGCCGTCCATCTGGACATCGACCACTACGACGAGCACCAGGTGTTCACCGTCGACCGTGAGCGCTTCCCCAAGTTGTCGGTGCTGGCGGAGGACCTGCGGCGGTCCGGGATCCGGCTGGTGTCCATCGTCGACCCGGGGGTGCGAGCCGCGCCGGGCAACGCGGTGTACGACAGCGGGACGGCCGAGGACGCCTTCGTGCGGGACGCCCTGGGGCGGCCGGTGCGCGGTGTGGTGTGGCCCGGCGAGTCGGTCTTCCCGGACTTCACGCACGCGCGTGTGCGTGAGTGGTGGGGCCGTCTCTACGAGGAGCGGCTCGCGCAGGGATTCGCCGGTTTCTGGCACGACATGAACGAACCCACCTCGTTCGCCGCCTTCGGGGAGTCGACTCTGCCGCGATCGGCGAGGCACTCCCTGGAGGGCCGCGGCGGGGACCATCGCGAGGCGCACAACGTCTACGCCCTGTGCATGGCCCGGGCCGGCTACGAGGGTCTGCGCGAACTGGCGCCCCAGGAGCGGCCGTTCGTCTTCTCGCGGTCCGGGTGGGCCGGCACGCAGCGCTACGGGGGCACCTGGTCCGGCGATGTGGCGACGGGCTGGCCCGGACTGCGGGCCTCGCTGTCGCTGGTCATGGGGCTCGGACTGTGCGGTGTGCCGTACTCCGGCCCTGATGTCGGCGGCTTCGACGGGAGTCCCTCGCCGGAGCTGTATCTGCGGTGGTTCCAACTCGGCGCGTATCTGCCGCTGTTCCGCACGCACGCGAGTCTGCGGGCGGGCCGGCGGGAGCCCTGGGAGTTCGGCGCCGAGGTGCTGGAGCACGCGCGCGTGGCGCTCGTCGAACGCCGGCGGCTGCTGCCGTACTTCGTGACGCTGGCGCATCTGGCCCGGCGCACGGGAGCGCCCTACGTGCGGCCGCTGTGGTGGGGTGCGCCCGAGGACCGCGCGCTGCGCGACTGCGAGGACGCGTTCCTGCTGGGCGACTGCCTGTTGGTGGCACCGGTGCTGGATCCGGGCGCGGACCGGCGGGCGGTGCAGCTGCCTAGGGGGCGCTGGTACGACACCGTCACGGAGCAGGCGTACGAGGGGCCCGGGCAGGTGCTCGTCGACGCTCCCTTGTCGCGCATTCCGGTCCTCGCGCGAGCTGGTGCCGTCGTCCCCGTGCGCGGGGACGACGGCGGTCTTGAGCTGGAGGTGTGGGCGCCCGCCCAGGGGCGTACCGGCGGTGGGCTGGTGGTGGCGGACGCGGGCGACGGCTGGGACGAGCCGGAACTGGAGCGCTACACGACCCGTTGGGAGGGCCGGCGCCTCGTGGTCGAGCGGGAGGGCGAGACCGGCACCGGTGCGCCGCCCTATCCGGTACGCGTGCGTGGGCTCGGAACGAGCTGAGCTCAGATGTACCGGCCCTCGAAGAAGGCCCGTACTCCCAACGTGTGCAGCGGGAAGGCGAGTTCCTCGGCCCGGCGCAGCAGGTGCCAGCCCTCGGTCTCGTCCGTGGCGGCGGACTGCGGCAGGCCCTCGGCCGGGCGCTCCGGGAGCAGGCCGAAGAGCAGCAGGTGGCCGTCGGGCGAGCTCATGGCGTCGACCAGGCGCACTTCGCGAATCGCCGCGTCGATGCCGGTCTCTTCCTTGAGCTCGCGCACGACGGCCTGCCGCCAGTCCTCGCGGTCGTCTATGTAACCGCCGGGCAACGCGATGCCGCCGCGCGCGGGGGCGATGGTGCGGGTGATGACGACCAGGGCCGTGCCCTTGGTGTCGTACACGGGCTGGAGCGCGATCGCGACCGGCAGCGGGTTGCGGTAGGCGACCGTGCGGCAGGCCGGGCAGGTGCGCGGCCAGCCGGAGACGCCCTCCCCAAAGGGCGCTCCGCAGCTCGAACAGTGGGAGCCGGGCGCGGAGTTGGAAGCGGAGGCTTGGGTTTCGGACACGCGGCGGACTGTATCCGATCGGGGGAAGGGCGTCTCCAGGTGGACGCTCAGTCGCCGCTGATGAGGGACTTCCAGGACACCGGGAAGTCGAAATAGGTGTCCGGGTAGGGCTCCGGCTTGAACGTGTAGTGCCACCACTCCTCGGCGAGGTTCACGAATCCGAGGTTCTCCAAAGTGCCCTTGAGGAGCAGCCGGTTGGCGCGTTGCTGGCCCTGGATGCGTGGGTCGAGGGTGTGAGCAAGAGTGTCGAAGCAGTCGAAGCCTGTTCCCATGTCGACCGTGTTGTCCGGGAAGCGCTCGTCCTGGGGTGCGAAGCAGGGTACGAGCGGCTCTCCGGGGTGGTAGGGCCGGGTGGGACGCGCGGGCAGCTTCACGATCGTGAGGTCCATGGTCGAGCCGCGGCTGTGGCCGGACTTGGCCGCGATGTAGCCGTCCTCGAACAGCCGGGTCTTGTCGACGTTCGGGTAGAACTCGCTCTTCATCGCCTGGTCGTCGAGATCCTCGGCCCAGCGGACGAAGTGGTCCACCGCGCGCTGGGGCCGGTAGCAGTCGTAGACCTTGAGGGTGTAGCCCTGGCTGCGCAGTTGGGTCTGGGCCCGGTGCAGCGCTTCGGCGGCGGGGCGGGTGAGGATGCAGATCGGCTGCCGGTAGCCGTCGATGCGCTCGCCCACGAAGTTGTGGACGGTGAAGTAGCGCATCTCCTGGATGATCGTCGGATCCACGGTACTGAGGGCCACGAAGTCGTTCGGCGCCTTGGGCTCGGTGGTCGCCCGGGCGGTGGCGGAGGCGGCGGTCACCGCCAGCAGGGCGGCCAGCAGGGTGATCAGGCCGCGTACTGCACTGGAGAGACGTGTCATGTCTCCTGCATCTATCAGCTTCACGTCCCGCGCGGGTGGCGATCGTGTGCAGGTCCCCCCGAATGGATCGAGGGACGGCCGGAACCACCCCCGTGGGCCCCGGCCGTCCCTCCCGTACGACGACGCAGCGAGGGCCTGATCGGTTCGGTCCGACGCCCTCCAATTTTCCCGTGCCCATGACACACTTCTGACGCTCCGTCAGATGACTGTCCGGGGAGGGATTGTGTCGCGTACACGCACGCCTGTGGTCGAGGGTTGGTTCGCCGGCGAAGGGGACGGTTTCCGGCTGCTCGGCACGCGCTGCTCGCTCTGCGCCTCGGTCTTCTTCCCTCGCGAGGACATCCACTGCCGCAATCCCGGCTGTCAGGGCGGGGAACTGGTGGAGATCCCCCTCTCGCGGCACGGGTGGATCTGGTCGTACACCGACAGTCGGTACCGGCCTCCGTCACCCTATGTGACGAACCCGGAACTTCCGTGGGAGCCGCATGCGTTGATCGCGGTAGAGCTGCCCGCCGAGCGGATCGTGGTGCTGGGACAGGCGGCTCCCGGGGTCACCGTCGCCGAACTGACGGTGGGCATGGAGGTGGAGGTCGTCCCGGGGGTGCTCCATGAGGACGCGGAGACGACCTGGACGACCTGGCAGTGGCGGCCGACGGGGGTGACGGCATGACGGGTGAGGTGGCGGTGCTGGGCGCGGGGATGCACCCGTGGGGCAAGTGGGGACACAGCTTCGTCGAGTACGGGGTGAAGGCGGCGCGCGCGGCCCTCGCCGACGCGGGTCTCGACTGGCGGGACATCGGCTCGGTCGTCGGCGCGGACACGGTGCGTGGCGGCTATCCGGGATATGTGGCCGGCGCGACCTTCGCCAAGGCGCTGGGCTGGCAGGGGGCTCGGGTGACGAGTGTGTACGCGGCGTGCGCGTCGGGGGCGCAGGCCGTCAACACCGCGCGGGCGCAGATCCTTTCGGGCCAGGCGGACGTCGTCCTGGTGGTGGGCGCGGACGCGGCGCCCAAGGGTTTCTTCCGGCCGGCGGGCGGTGACCGGCCCGACGACCCGGACTGGCTGCGCTTCCGGGTCCTGGGCGCCACCAATCCGACGTACTTCGGGCTGTACGCCCGTCGCCGGATGGCCGTGCACGGGGACACACCGGAGGACTTCGCGCAGGTCAAGGTGAAGAACTCGGCGATGGGCGCGCTCAATCCGAACGCCCGCTACCGCAAGCGGGTCACCGCCGACGAAGTCGCCGCCTCGGCCGTGGTCGCCGATCCGCTCCGGCTGCTCGACATCTGCGCTACCTCGGACGGCGGGGCGGCTCTGGTGCTGTCCGGCATGGAGTTCGCGCGCCGGCACGGGCGGGCGGACCCGGTGCGGATCCGGGCGGTGTCCACGGTGACGCCGACCTACCCGAGCACCGTGCTTGACCTGCCGGACATCGCGACGGACTCCGCGGTGGCGGTGGAACCGGCGGCGGAGACGTTCCGGGCGTCGATCGCCCGCGCGGCCTACGAGGAAGCGGGCATCGGCCCCGAGGACCTTTCCCTCGCCGAGGTCTACGACTTGTCCACCGCCCTGGAGTTGCAGTGGTACGAGGATCTGGGGCTCTGCGCGGAGGGCGAGGCCGCGAAGCTCCTCCGGGAAGGGGCCACGAGTCACGGCGGGCGCATACCGGTGAACGTGAGCGGGGGGCTGGCCTCTTTTGGGGAGGCGGTTCCGGCGCAGGCGATCGCCCAAGTGTGTGAGTTGGTCCGGCAGTTGCGGGAGGAGGCGGGAGATCGGCAGGTCGCGGGAGCGCGGGTGGGGATCACTGCGAACCAGGGGCTGTTCGGGCATGGGTCGGCGGTGATCGCGGTGCGGTGACGCGTCGGCGGCGAGGTCGCGTCGGCTGGGAGGTCGCGTCGGCCGCGGTGACACTTCGACTGCGGTGACGCTTCGGCTGCGGTGGCGCTTCGGCTTCGTTCACGGGCTGAGGGTCGGCTGGAGCCACGGTCGGGCAGTCGACGGCGTCGGCGATCTGGGACCAAGTCGCGTCGGCGATCGGAGTGTCGGCCGCGTCAGCGATCGAGGCGTCCACCGTGTCGGCGATCGGGGAGTCGGCCGTGTCCACCGGCTTGGACACGGTCACGTCGGACGGTGGAAGCTCTCGCTCGCACGCTGTGTGACCTGCCCGGAATCCTGCGTGAACGTCTTATGAACTGGCCCTGGGCGTGCGCCGGTGGAGTCATTATGCTGCCGTGCGCTCCTGGACGGATACTCTCCGCTTCGCCTTCCAACCGGTGGTCAACCTGACCACCGGAGGGGTCGCGGGGCTGGAGATACTCGCCCGGCCGGAGAGCGGCGACATCCTGGCCGAGGCCCGCCGGGATCCCGAACTCGACGGCAGGCTGGCCGTGTTGGCGGTCCGGGCCGCCGTGCGCCGGGAGACGCTGCTGCCGCTGCACGTGAACGTGTTCGCCGGTACGCTCGCCGACCTCGGTGGCCTCACCCCGCTGCACGACGCCGTGCGGGCGGCGGGACGGCTGCCTTGGGAGGTGACCGTCGACATCGGGCCGCCCTACACACACGTGCCCCAACAGGCCCTCCTGGAGGCCGTGGACGCCTTGCGTGAGCAGGGCTTCCGGATCAGTGCGGACGGCATCGGGGACGGCGACGTACCCCTGCGGCTGCTCACCGACATGGCGCCCGACCTGGTGAAGCTCGACGCGTCCCTGCTGCTGCGGCCCGCGGCGGTGCGGGCGATGCGGACGCTGTGCGAGGAGTTGGGCGCGCTGCTGTCCGTGGAGGGCGTGGAGACGGAAGGGCAGTACGCGGCGGCGCTGGCGGCCGGTGCGCAGCTGGCCCAGGGCGAGTTGTTCGCGCCGCCGTCCCGGTTGCCGGTCGCGGACGTATACGTTCCGCCCCGCCCGCCCGACGCCGTGGCGATGCCGAAGTCGGGTCCGTCGGTGCGGGAGTTCGTGCGGCCCGCGGCTCTGCTGCCGGCCACCGCGTCGGCCGGTCAGGTGCGGGCGCTGCTGACCGGCTCGCCGGAGGTGTCCGGGGTGCTGCTCGTGGACAGGAACGGGGTCCCGGTGCGGTCGGTGCACCGCTCGCGCTTCCTGCTGTCGATGTCGGGGCGCTACGGACACGCGCTCTACGCCGACCGGCCCGCCGCGAAGCTGGGTGATCCGCCGCGGACGGTGGGGGTCGACGCCACCGCGTGGGAGGTCCTGGACGTGCTCGCCGTGGGCGACCGGGACCGCACGTCGGACGACGTGGCGGTCGTCGACCACTACGGGCGGTGCCTGGGCGTCGTACGACTCGCGGATCTCGTACGGGCGTTGGCCGAGAGCCGGGTCGAGGAGGCGGCCGGGCTCAATCCGCTGACGCGGCTGCCCGGTTCGGACGCGATCACCGGAGAGGTGGACCGGCGGATCGCGGACGGGCGGACGTTCGCACTGAGTTGGCTGGATGTCGACCACTTCAAGCAGGTCAACGACGGGGCCGGGTTCGCGGCGGGCGACGAATTGATCCGGGCGGTGGGGCGGGCGTTGCAGCACGCGGCGTCCGGCAGCACCCGGGTGGGCCATATCGGCGGGGACGACTTCCTGGTGCTCGCCGACCCGCAGGGCCTGGATCCGCTGGCCGTCTCGGTGCTGGACACACCCTGGTCGGCCGGCGGGCGTCCCGTCACGTTGTCGCTGGCCACGGTGCTGTGCCCGCCGGGCAGTGTGGCCGACCACCGGCAGGCCGCCGCCTGCCTGGCACCGCTGAAGCAGGCCGCGAAGTCGCTGTACGGGGCGAGTTGGGTGCTGGGCCGAGCGGGACTGCCCGGCCACGAGATCCTGCGCGGCTCGGGGGCGGCGCCTGCGCAGACGGGGTGCGCGGTGGCGGAGCCGGGGCGGGGCTGACTCCCTTCGGCGGGCGGAGTCCGGTATGGGCTGCCCTCTCCTCTCGGCCGACAGAGGCCCCGCGGAGGTCAGCTCCCCCTCGCAGGGCGGACCCGCCGCCTCTCCCCCTGTCATCGTTCCCGTCCGCGACCTTGACGCTCTCTGGGTGCCGGTGAACACTTCCCGTTGTCGGTCGACATCGCCGTACATACACGGCGTATCCACGCACTGCGCCGCGGGCCCCGCCTGAGCAACAGGCCCACTCGCCAGGGCGATTTCGGCCAGGACGGCACGCTCGTCACGGACGCCGAGCGGGGCGCGGGTTCTTCCCTGCCTTCGGCTGAAGTCGCCATGGGAAACGCACCCTGCACGCAGGACCGGGGTCGACAGGCCCCCGGGCCAGGTCCTAGGAGCCGCCATGAGCAACGGAGACATCTTTCTCGGCGAAGTCATCGGTACCGCGATCCTGATCCTGTTCGGCGCCGGTGTGGTAGCCGCGGTCGTACTGAACTACTCCAAGGCGAAGGACGGCGGCTGGATCGTCATCGCCTTCGGCTGGGGGTTCGGCGTGATGGCCGGCGCGTACACCGCAGCCCCGCTGTCCGGCGGGCAGCTCAATCCCGCGGTGACGATCGGCATCGCCATCGACACCGGGAAGTGGGACAAGGTCCCGCTCTACATAGCCGGGCAGATGGTCGGCGCCATGCTCGGCGCGGTCCTGTGCTGGCTGGTCTATCTCGCGCAGTTCCAGGCGAACGCCGAGGAGGAGATGGCGCAGCCGACGCTCGGGATCTTCTCCACCACCCCGACGATCCGCAATCCCGTGGCGAACCTCATCACCGAGATCATCGCGACCATCGCGCTGGTTCTGCCCATCCTGGCCTTCGGGCTGACGAAGGGGCTCGGTGAGTCCGGCACGGCGGTCCTGGTCGTCTCGTTCCTGGTGGTCGGCATCGGTCTGTCCCTCGGCGGGCCGACCGGCTACGCCATCAACCCGGCCCGTGACCTGGGCCCCCGTATCGTCCACGCCCTGCTGCCGATCCCCAACAAGGGCACCTCGGACTGGGGTTACTCGTGGATCCCGGTGGTGGGACCGCTGATCGGCGGAGCGCTCGCCGGGCTCATCTTCAACGTCGCTTTCTGAGCTTTCCGAGCTTTCCGAGCTTTGGGAGCTTTCTGATCCGGTTCGGAGGGCCGCGCGGTCCTCCGAACCCACAGCCGTCCTCCCACCCGCAGCCGTCTGCCACGCGCAGCCGCCTCCCGATCCTCCAGCCTCCAGCCTCCAGAGCAGCTTTCCGCAGTACACGACGAAGGGGACGTCATGACGGACAAGTTCGTCGCCGCCATCGACCAGGGCACGACCTCCAGCCGCTGCATAGTCTTCAACCAGGACGGCGCGATCGTCGCCGTCGACCAGCGCGAACACCGCCAGATCTTCCCCAAGCCGGGCTGGGTGGAGCACGACGCCACCGAGATCTGGTCGAAGGTGCAGGCCGTGGTCGCCGGGGCGATCGCCAAGGCCGGGCTGCGCGCCGACCAGCTCAGCGCGCTCGGCATCACCAACCAGCGCGAGACCACGGTCCTTTGGGACCGCGCGACCGGCAAGCCCGTGCACAACGCCATCGTCTGGCAGGACATGCGCACCGCGGCCCTGTGCGAGCAACTCGGCGGTACGGACGGGCAGGACCGTTTCCGCGAGCAGACCGGCCTGCCCCTGGCCACCTACTTCGCCGGACCCAAGGCGGCCTGGCTGCTCGACAACGTGCCCGGCCTGCGGACCCGCGCCGAGAACGGCGAGATCGCCTTCGGGACCATCGACTCCTGGCTGATCTGGAACCTCACCGGCGGCACCGACGGCGGCAAACACGTCACCGACGTGACCAACGCCGGGCGCACCATGCTGATGAACCTGGAGACCCTCCAGTGGGACCAGTCCATCCTGGCCGCGATGAACATCCCCGAGGCGATCCTCCCGGAGATCAGGTCCTCGGCCGAGACCTACGGCACCGCGGTGGGCCAACTGGCCGGTGTACCCGTCGCCTCGGCCCTAGGCGACCAGCAGGCGGCCATCTTCGGACAGGCCTGCTACGACGTGGGCACGGCCAAGAACACGTACGGCACGGGCAGTTTCCTGCTGCTCAACACCGGCAACCGGCCGGTGCCGTCGAAGAACGGCCTGCTGACGACGATGGGCTACAAGATCGGCGACGAGGCCGCGGTCTACTGCCTGGAGGGGTCGATCGCCATCACGGGCGCCCTCGTCCAGTGGTTCCGCGACCAGCTCGGCATCATCCGCGCCGCCGACGACATCGAGCCCCTGGCGGCGAGCGTCGACGACAACGGCGGCGCCTACATCGTGCCCGCGTTCTCCGGCCTGTTCGCGCCGTACTGGCGGTCCGACGCGCGCGGGGTGATCACGGGCCTGACCCGGTACGTCACCAAGGCGCACCTCGCCCGGGCCGTGCTGGAGGCGACGAGCTGGCAGACCCGTGAGGTCGTGGACGCCATGTACCAGGACTCCGGGGTGCACATCACCACCCTGAAGGTGGACGGCGGCATGACCAAGAACAACCTCCTGATGCAGCACCAGGCGGACGTGCTCGACGTACCCGTGGTCCGTCCCAAGGTCTCCGAGACGACCTGCCTCGGCGCCGCCTACGCGGCCGGGCTCGCCACCGGCGTGTGGAACGACCTCGACGAGCTCAAGGCCCACTGGCAGAAGGACGTGGAGTGGACGCCCTCCATGGAGGCGTCGGTCCGCGACCGCGAGTACCACAACTGGCGCAAGGCGGTGGAGAAGAGCTTCGCCTGGGAGGAGGGCGGCGACAACTAGGCACGCGCACGCGTGCGTTGCGACCGGACACACGCGCGCGTGCCTGCCGACAGAGCTGCGGCCCGTACCCCGGTCGGCGAGGGTACGGGCCGTGCCCGTGCGTCAGGAGTGGTGGATCAAGGGGTGACGGCTGCCTCGGCGGGCGGCGGCGTCAGGTGGTGACCGACTTGCGGCGCTCGGAGGCGAGCGCCATGGCGTGCTGGACGACCCCGATCAGCACCTCCTTGACGGACGTACGGTCGCGCGCGTCGCACAGGACGAGCGGCACGTCCTCGTCGAGGTCGAGGGCCTGGCGGACGGACTGCTCGGGGTAACGGGCGCTGCCCTCGAAGCAGTTGACGCCGACGACGAAGGGTATGGAGCGCCGCTCGAAGTAGTCGACGGCGGCGAAGCAGTCCTCCAGGCGGCGCGTGTCGGCGAGCACGACGGCACCGAGCGCGCCCTCGGAGAGCTCGTCCCACATGAACCAGAACCGTTCCTGCCCGGGCGTGCCGAACAGGTACAGCACCAGGTTCTCGCGGAGCGTGATGCGGCCGAAGTCCATCGCCACGGTGGTGGTGTGCTTGCCCTCCACCCCGCTGGTGTCGTCGATCGGCCGGCCCGCCTCGGTGAGCAACTCCTCCGTGCGCAGCGGCCTGATCTCGCTGACCGCGCCCACGAGGGTCGTCTTGCCCACGCCGAAGCCACCGGCCACCAGGATCTTGAGCGTGACCGGCTCGACCGGCGGCTTGCCTCGCTCAGTACGCCCGAACATCATCGTTCTCTTCTCCTGCTGGGTGGGGGGAGTCTGCGTCCGGCTCCCCGATCGCACTGTTCGGAACCATCTCCGCAGGCGGGTGGCCGACTTGCCGCAGAGAGGTGTCGACGATCGGTCAGATCATATCGGTCGCGCCGCTTCGACGCCCGGTCCGTACCTGCCGGCGAGGACATCGTGGATGTTCACAACACGCGGTGGCCGCACGGATGATGAGAAAGTGGAGGTGGCAGTCAGGCAGACCGGAAAGCGACCAGCGATCACCAGGAGCCAGCACGATGCATACGTCGAAGCCCCGGCCCAGCGACGGATCCGCGGGCCGCGTCCAGTCGCTGGAGCGGGCCATCACACTGCTGGAAGCGACGGCCGACAGTTCGCCGGACGGCGACACGGCGGCCAACCTGGCGGCGCGGTGCGGGATCAACCGCGCCACGGCCTGGCGGCTGTTGTCCACGCTGGAGCAGCACGGGCTGGTGGAGCGCAGCCCGGTCAGCAACCGCTACACGGTCGGCTTCTCGGTGGCCCGGATGGCATCGGTCGCCGGCTTCGACGGACTGATCCGCCGGGCCCACGGCACGCTGCGCCGGGTCAGCGAACAGACCGGCGAGACCGCGAACCTCGCGGTGGTACGGCAGTTGGGCCTGACGTACATCGACGAGGTGACGCCACCCGTGGTGCTGAGCGCCAAATGGCTCGGCCGGCAGGTGCCGTTGCATGCCACCTCGACGGGCAAGGCGCTGCTGGCCTGGCTGCCCCCGGAGGAGGCCGAGTCCCTGCTGACCGAGCCGCTCACGGCGTTCACGGACACCACGGTCACGGAACGCGGCAGGCTGGCAGCCGAGTTGGCGGAGACACGGGAGCGCGGATACAGCGTCTGCGTCGGCGAGATGGAACGGAATCTGTACGGGGTCTCCGCGCCGGTGCTCGGCAGCCGCGCGCGACCGTTCGCGATCGTCAGCATCTGGGGGCCGAAGGACCGGGTGCCCGAATCGCGGTTCGCGGACCTCGGGGTGCTCGCGCGGGCGGCGGCGGACGAGATCGCGGGGGCGGCTCGGGCCGTATAGGGCGCGGGACTTGCAAGGCGCGGTCGGGCGGGCGCGGAGGCACGGTCGGGCGGGCGCGGGCGGTCCGCGGAGGCACGGTCTTGACGGTCCGGCTCCTCGCCCCGCATGTTCGTATGGTGCGACGGTTGTTCACCAAGTGAGCGGCAGAGAGAGGAACCCGCGCCTCATGAACCAGGACGTCATCATCACCTGCGCCCTCACCGGCGCCGGCGACACCGTGCGCAAGAGCCCGCACGTGCCCGTCACCCCCGAACAGATCGCCGCGTCCGCCGTGCAGGCCGCCGAGGCCGGTGCCGCCGCGGTCCACATCCACGTACGCGATCCCGAGACCGGGGCGCCCTCGCGTGATCCGCGCCTGTACCGCGAGGTCGTCGAGCGCATCAAGGAGACCGGCACCGACGTCGTCATCAACCTCACCGCCGGCATGGGCGGCGACCTGGTGATAGACCCCGAGGAACCGCTGAGGCACCTCCCCGGCACGGACCTCGTCGGCGGCCTCGAACGGCTTCCGCACGTCGAGGATCTGCTGCCGGACATCTGCACCCTGGACTGCGGTTCCCTCAACTTCGGTGACGGGTCCAGCCTTTACGTCTTCACGCCGGACATGCTGCGCGCGGGCGCTCGGCGGATCCAAGAACTGCGCGTGCGGCCCGAGTTGGAGATCTTCGACACCGGACACCTGTGGTTCGCCAAGCAGTTGCTGGCGGAGGGGCTGCTGGACGAGCCGACCGTGTTCCAGCTGTGCATGGGCGTGCCGTGGGGCGCGCCCGCGGATCCCGGTGTGCTGCAGTCGATGGTCAACTTCCTTCCGGAGGGCGCCCAGTGGGCCAGCTTCGCGCTGGGCCGGATGCAGATGCCGTGGGTGGCGCAGTCGATCCTGCTCGGAGGGCACGTGCGCGTGGGCCTGGAGGACAACCTCTATCTCGGCAAGGGCGTCAAGGCGACCAACGCGCAGTTGGTGGAGCGGGCGGTGACGATCGTGGAGGCGCTCGGAGCGCGGGTCGCGACACCGGACGAGGCCCGGCTCAAGTGGGGCCTGAAGCGGTGACGGATCCCGCCGCGCCCTCGCACTCGTCCGCCGCCACTCCCCTGCCCCCGTCCGTCCCCGAAGACGTACGCCAAGTCGCCTGCGTAGGCGCCGGAGTGATCGGCGGTGGCTGGGTCGCCCACTTCCTCGCGCGCGGCTACGACGTCACCGCGTGGGACCCGGCCCCCGACGCCGAGGTCCGCCTGCGGCGGCTGGTCGACGCTGCCTGGCCCGCGCTGGAGCAGCTCGGTCTCGCCGTCGACGCCTCACCGGACCGCCTGACCACCACGGCGACGCTCGAAGAGGCCCTGGCCGGGGCGGAGTTCGTGCAGGAGAGCGCCCCCGAGAAGCTGGACCTCAAGCGCGAACTGCTCGCCGAGATCGACGCGTTGACGCCAGCCGGGGTGATCATCGCCTCCTCCACCTCCGGTTACCCGATGACGGACATGCAGACCGAAGCCGGCACGCCCGGCCGGCTGGTCGTCGGTCATCCCTTCAACCCGCCGTATCTCATCCCGCTCGTCGAGGTGGTCGGCGGTGAGCGGACCGAGCAGAGCGCGGTGCGCTGGGCGTCCCGTTTCTACGAGGTCGCGGGCAAGTCCGTCATCACCATGGACCGCGAGGTGCCCGGGTTCATCGCCAACCGTCTCCAGGAGGCCCTGTGGCGGGAGGCGTTGCACATGGTCGCGAACGGTGAGGCGACCGTCGGCGACATAGACCTGTCCATCACCGAGGGCCCGGGCCTGCGTTGGGCGGTCATGGGGCCGATGCTGACCTTCGCGCTGGCCGGCGGCGAGGGCGGAATGGCCCACATGCTGGACCACTTCGGCCCGTCCCTCAAATCCCCGTGGACCCGCCTGGCGGCACCGGAGTTGGACCGCGCGCTGTACGACGCGGTGGTCGCCGGCTGCGACGACGCCGCCGACGGCCGTACGATCGCCGACCTGGTCGCCGAACGGGACCGGGGCGTCATCGCCGTACTGCGCGCGACAGGGCGGCTTCGGGAGGACGGTGCCGGATGAGCCTGCCGCTGTTCCGGGAGACCGTGCGGCCCGAGTGGATCGACTACAACGGGCATATGAGCGAGGCGTTCTACGTCCTCGTCTTCGGCTTCGCGACGGACGAACTGGTGGAGCGAGTGGGGCTGGATCCGGCGTATCGCGAGCGCACCGGCTGCTCCCTCTACACGGTCGAGGCGCACGTCCGCTATCTCCGGGATGTGCCGGTGGAGGCCCGACTGGCCGTGCGTACGCGGGTGTTGGGGGCGGCCGGGAAGAAGGTGCGGGTCACGCACGAGATGTACGTCGTCGCGGACCCGTCGGCCGAGCCGACGGCGGATGCCGAGCCGGTCGCCACCACGGAGTTGCTCGCTCTCCATGTGGATCAGGCGGCGGGTCGTGCGTCCGCGTTCCCCGATGCCGTCCTTGAGCGGCTCAACGCCCTTACGGAATCGGCTCCTTGGTGGGCCGGCCGTTCCGTGGCGCCGGTGGGACCGGAGGGTCAGGTGGCTCGCGGACCGGGGTGATCGAGCCCGGTCCGCGAGCCGTTGGGCTCCGCGAGGGCTCGGTCAGAGCGCCCGGAGGCCGCTGATCACGTCGCGCAGGATGCTCTCGTCCGGGAGCTCGGCAGGGGGCACCGGCCGGGTCACATGGACGAACTCGCCGTTCACGAGGTCGCCGATGAGCACCCGTACGACACCGATGGGCAGGTCGAGTTCGGCCGCGAGTTCCGCGACCGACTGCGGTGTGTCCCGGCACAGGTCGACGATGTCCACGTGCTCCGGGGACAGCGTCGAGTCACCCTCCGGGTCGTCGGCCTGCGCTTCGGTCAGCACCACCGCGATCAGGTCGAGGCGATGCTGGCCCGGACTGCTGGTCCGGCCGCGCGTCATCGCGTACGGGCGGACGACCGGCCCGGCGTCGTCGTCGAACCAGTGGCTTCTTCCCTGACCGTCAGAGCTCATGACATCTCACTACCCGCCCGCGGGCAGATCGGTGCGCGGAGCGGCGCCCAGATGTACACCGACCCGCTTCACGAGGAGTGTCATCTCGTACGCGACCTGGCCCACGTCCGAGTCCGCGTCCGCGAGGACCGCGAGGCAGCTGCCGTCGCCGGCGGCTGTCACGAACAGGAAGGCCTCGTCGAGTTCGACGACCGTCTGCCGGACGCTCCCGGCCTCGAAGTGCCGGCCCACGCCCTTGGCGAGGCTGTGGAAGCCGGAGGCGACGGCGGCGAGGTGCTCGCTGTCCTCCCGGGTCAGGTCCTGGGACACGCCGGTGGGCAGGCCGTCGCTGGACAGGACGAGAGCCTTGCTGATGCTCGCGACGCGGTCCACGAGGTCGTCCAGGAGCCAGTTGAGCTCGCCGGACTTGTTCGTGGAGTGGCCGGTCGCCTTCGGTGCGGTCATCGACCGTCCCCCTTCGTTCCTTGTGGTGCAGTGCCGCTGTGGGCGTCGTCGTCCGCGGCATTCTCCTCGCGCCCGCGCTGCCAGCCTCGTTGCAGCGAGGCCATCCGGCTGCGTACCTCGTCGGCGTCGCGCTCCACGGGCTCGGGTCTGTCCGCGGTGCGCCGGACGGGGCTCTGCTTCAACTGCGGGGCCAGGTTGGCCTGTCGTACCCGCCGGGGCAGTGCGCCCGTGCCGGCGGTGGTGTCCGGTCCGGAACCGGCGCGGGTGCCCTGACCCGGACCGGCGCCTGTCGCCTGCTGGTCGCTCTCGCTCCCGGCGCCGATGGCGGGCGGGCGGGCGCGCAGGGGCAGGGCGGGGGCCTCGGGGGTATCTCCGGGGCCGTCGTGTCCCGATGCCGCCGGGGACTCGGGGCCGCCGGGGCGCAGCGGCGAGGCGCCGCGGCGGCGGGTCGGCAGAGGTGGCGCGCCCTGCTCGGTGGCCGGCCAGGCTCCCCGGCCCGTCGCGGGCTCGTCGCCCCGGCGGCGGGCGGGCAGCGCGCCGTCCGTCTCGCGTCGTCCCGGGTCCGCCGAGAGGGCGTCGTCCACGTCGTCGCGGCGGGACCGAAGTCCGCCGACCGGGCGGCCGTGCGAGCTGACCAGCTTGGGCGTGCCGCGGCGGGGCAGCGGGATCAGGGGGTTGCCGTCGTCGTCCGTGTCGCCGTCGCCCGGCTCACGGGACTCGGAGCCCTCCTGGGGCCGGCCGTCCTCGGCGAGGGTGATGGAGCGGCGCGGCCGGAACAGCCCGCCGCGCTCGCCCGCCTCGTCGTCGAGCGGGTCCGGGAAGTCCTCGATGGCGTCCAGGTCGACGGGCGCCTCCAGCTCGACCGGACCGTCCAGGAGCGCGGCCGGCAGCCCGGGTCGCGACCCGGAGAGGGCGGTGCGGCGCCCGTCCTCCAGCGCCGCCTCCTTCGTGGGATGGGGCCGGTCGAGGCGGAAGCCGATGCCGTTGGTGTCCGGGATGTCCTCGGTCAGCAGCGCGTCGGGGATGAAGACGACCGCGGTCGTGCCGCCGTACGGGGACGGCTGCAGGGAGACCCGGACGTTCTGGCGCTGGGCGAGCCGGCTGACCACGAAGAGGCCGAGCCGGTCGGTGTCGGAGAGTTCGAACTCGGGGGTCTCGGCGAGCCGCAGGTTTGCGTCCAGGAGGGCGTCGGCGGCCATGCCGAGGCCGCGGTCGTGGATCTCCAGGGTGAATCCGTTGGCGACGCGCTCGCCGAGCACCTGAACGGCGGTGTGCGGCGGGGAGAACACCGTGGCGTTCTCCAGGAGTTCGGCGACGAGGTGGGTGACGTCGGCGACGGCCGGGCCGGTGACGGCGACCCGGGGCAGCCGGCGTACCTCGATGCGCTCGTAGTCCTCGACCTCGGCGACGGCGGCCCGTACGACGTCCATGAGCTGGACGGGTTTGCGCCACTGCCGGGAGGGGGCCGCGCCGGAGAGGATCACGAGGCCCTCGGCGTGCCGGCGCATACGGGTCGTGAGGTGGTCCAGGCGGAACAGGTCGGCGAGTTCGTCGGTGTCCTCGGTCCGGCGTTCCATCGTGTCGAGCAGGGTGAGCTGCTTGTGCAGCAGGACCTGGCTGCGGCGGGCGAGGTTGACGAAGACCTCGGAGACCCCGGCGCGCAGTTCGGCCTGCTTGACGGCGGCCTCGACGGCGGCGCGCTGCAGGGTGTTGAGGGCGTGGCCGACGTCGCCGATCTCGTTGCGGTCGTACTCCAGGCGCGGGACCTCGGTCTCGACGTCGACCTGCTCGCCCGTGGACAGCCGGCGCATCACGCTGGGCAGCCGGACGCCGGACGCCTCGTGGGCCTCCAGGCGCAGCTGCCGCAGGTCGCGGATGAGGCCGCGGCCGACGCGCACGGACAGGAAGAGCGAGACCAGCAGGGCCACCAGGCCGAGTACGCCGCCGATGGCGACCTTGGCGATGACGCCGACGGCGACCGGCCGGACGCGGTCCTGATAGCGGTCGTCGGCCCGGTCGTTGAGGGTGCCGAGCTCGTCCAGGACCGTGCCCGCGGCGGTGTCCCAGCTCTGCGCGGTGACCTCGCGGGGCGCCCCGGACCCGCCCTTGACGGCGGACTGCTCGGCGGTACGCA
The DNA here is from genome assembly GCF_053599215.1 of Streptomyces sp. NPDC001002. Taxonomy (NCBI): domain Bacteria; kingdom Bacillati; phylum Actinomycetota; class Actinomycetes; order Kitasatosporales; family Streptomycetaceae; genus Streptomyces; species Streptomyces sp. NPDC001002. The sequence goes on from NZ_JBSFLV010000079.1 coordinate 26,399, forward strand.
GCGGAGCCGTCTCGGCGTTCTTCCAGAACCGCTCGTAGCGCGCGCGTTCGCTGGTGGGCAGCAGCGGCAGGTTGACCTCGTACAGCAGGTCGCGCTGGGCCACGAGGTCGGAGACCTCCCGCAGTTCGGTGCTCGACGGCTTGCCCACCACGAGGGCGGAGCCGAGCAGGGCGTCCTCGCGGGAGAGCAGTTCGCGGGCGCGGGCGAGGTTGGCCAGCGCGCGGTACTGCTTGTCCATCTCCACGTTGTCGACGACGTGGAGGTTGGTGAGCAGGACGTAACAGGGGTCGACCAGGCGGTTGTAGAGGTCGAGGGCCTGCGCCCGGTCGACGGTGCCGTCCTCGACGCTGCGGCGCAGGGAGTCGATGCCGTCGAAGGCGTCGAGCACCGCGCTCAGGTTGTCGCCGGTGCCCTGGCCCATCGCGTCGCGGACGTCCGGGTTCCCCGCGTTCTTGCGGATCTTCGCGACGGCCTGGTCGGTGGCGGTGCGGCTGCGCCTGAGGTTGCCGAGTCCGTCGGAGGCCCGCGGGTCCGCGAGGTAGACGAGACTCTGTCGGCGCTCCTGCTGCAGCACGCGGACGGTGTCCTCGATCGGGTAGCCGATCTTCTCGGTCACGTCCGAGACGTTGAACAGCTGTTCCGCCTCGCGTCCGGTGAGGACCGTGGCGAAGGCCCAGATCGCTGTCAGCGACACCAGCGGCACGAGAAGCAGCGCCACGATCTTCCGGCGGATGGACTTCCCGCGAAAGCGCATGGCCTCCCCCAGCTCGACCCCCGCCGGCCGGGGGCACATATGTACGTCAACAAACGGCGCGAGCCTACTACCGTCACACGCGTATCTCGAAGACCGGTCCGGAAGCTGAACTGCCGTGTGGGCGAAGACACATGGGGAGTTGTCCGGTGATGGGCGGATGTTGCGGCCCGCCACGGCTCGATGACCGTCGGAAGTCTTTCACCGTGTTCACGCGAACAGTTGGCCGGATTTTTTCGCTCGTTGGGAATCTTCAGGACGTGCCGTTCGTCCTTGTCTGTGAGAAATGGGGGGCGGAATCGGCTCCAGGAGCCGCATCCTGCACCCCGGCAGCGTAAAACAGCGCAAGCCGGGCAACCCAGAGGGGAGCCGTGCCATCTGACACGGTGCGAGGGGTTGCCGGCAGTGGGGAGTGACACGGTGATGGGCACGGCGGAACGGCGCGAGACGTCCGGGGACGACCTGGGGACGCGCCTGAAGGCGCAGCGGGGCCCGGAGGCGTCCGATCACGGCATCCCGACCGGCGCGCGCGAGGCGCCGATCGGACAGGACACGGAACAGAGCACGCAGTACGTCGTGGGGGCGGACCGGGTCGCGGAACCGGTGCAGTCTGCCTACCAGCCATTGTGGATCGAGGAGCCGGCCCGGCGACGCCGGATGCCCGATCCGGTCCGCACATCGGCGGTGCGGGCGGTGATCATCATCGCCGTGACCATGGTCCTGGCGATGGTGGCGTTCTTCTGCACCATGGCCGGCTCCTGGCTGGCCTTCCCGATGGTCATCAGCGCCGTCGTCAGCACGGTGGTGGCCACCTGGGGCGCGCTCGACATCTGGGTGACCCGCCAGGTGTGGAACCAGCGCAACGGCGTGGTGTCGATTCCCAGCAGCACCGCCCGCACCCTGCGCCGCGAGCGCCGCCGGGCCCGCCGCCAGGAGCGGTCCGCCGAGCGGGCCCAGGCCCGGATACGCAGGCGCGGCGGCAACGCGGGGCAGCTGTCGCACTCTTGAGGTCTTGAGGTCTTGAGGTCTTGAGGTCTTGAGAGTGCGTGCCCTCCGGTGGCCGGGGCGGGTGTCCTCGGGCCCGGAGGGCGAGAGTCCGCCGGGCCCGAAGGGGCATGCCCTCAAGGCACGCCCCCTCAACCCTCAAGACACGCCCCCTCAAAGCGCCGCAGGCTCCTGCTGAGTCTCGCTCTCCCCGCGCATGAGTTCGCGCCGGGCCCGCATGAAGGGGCGCGGCCGGTCCATGGACAGCACGGCGGTCGTACGGCCGTCCCGTTCGTAGAGGGCGAGGAAGCCGCCCTCGGCCGGTGTCCCGTCGGTGAGTTCGCCCTCGGCGATCCGGACGGTGTCCCCGTCCTGACGCCGGCCGGCGAACTGGATGCGGGCGCCGTACTGGTCCGACCAGAAGTACGGCAGTGAGCGCGCGGTCCGTGCGGTGTGCCCGGCGAGCAGGTTGGCCACGGCGACCCGGGGCTGCTCGGTCGCCGAGGTCCAGTGCTCGGCGCGGGCTCCGCCGACGCGGGCCACGTCACCGACGGCGACGACCTGCGGGAGCGAGGTGACGCAGCCGTCGTCGCACAGGACCCCGTCGTGCAGGGCGAGCGTCGAGCCCGCCAGCCAGCCGGTGTTGGGGGTGGCGCCGATGCCGACGATCACCACGTCGGCGGGGAGGACGCGGCCGTCGGACAGTTCCACGGCGGTGACGGTCACCGTGCCGTGCAGTGCGGCCACGCCGGTCCCGGTGACCAGGTCCGCCCCGCCGCGCCGGTGCAGGGCGGCGCACACGGCGGCCATCTCGGCGCCGAGTTGGGGCACGAGCGGCAGCGGGGCGGCCTCGACGACGGTGACGGCGTGACCGAGGGCGGCGCAGGAGGACGCGGTCTCGGCGCCGATGAACCCACCGCCGATGACGACGACTTGGCGCTGCCCCTGGGTGAGTTCCGCGCGCAGGGCGCGGGCGTCGTCGAGGGTGCGCAGGGTGTGGACGCCGGCCAGCTCGTCGCCCGGGAGGCGGCGGGCGCGGGCGCCGGTGGCGATGACGACGCCGTCGGTGGAGACCGTACGGCCGCCGTCGAGAAGGACGGTACGTCCGCGGGCGTCGAGTCCGCGGGCGCGGGTGCCAAGGAGCCACTCGGCATTGAGTTCGCCGGTCTCCTCGTCGTCGGTGAGGGCGAGTTGGTCCTCGTCGGCCCGTCCGGTGAGGAAGTCCTTGGAGAGCGGGGGACGGTCATAGGGGCGGTGGGGTTCGTCGCCGACGATCACCAGGCGGCCGTCGAAGCCCTGGGCACGCAGTTCCCGGGCGGCGTACAGACCGGAGAGGGAGGCGCCGACGACGGTCACGGTCCTCATGCGGCGGTGCCCTCCTGCGCGGCGAGATGGACGTGGACGACACCGTCGTCCACGGTGACGCGGTGGGTGCGGACCGCGCGCCGGGCCGGGAGGCAGGTCGGCTCGCCGGTACGGAGATCGAATGAAGCGGCGTGCAGCGGGCATTCGACCAGACACCCCTCCAGCCAGCCCTCGGAGAGGGACGCGTCCTGGTGGGTGCAGGTGTCGTCGATGGAGTACAACTCGCCCTCGTCCGTGTGGAACACGGCGACGGGCGGGGTCGTCTCGACGCGGACGGACTCGCCCTGGGGGAGGTCTTCGAGGCGGCAGACGGGAATCACGGGCCCCCCTCTCGGTCCGGGACACTCGGTCCGGGACCTGTGTGGTCCTGGCGGGATGCGGAACAGGAGTGCGGTGCGGTGCGGTGCGCGAGCGCGGACCTTCGTCGGTCCGGGCGGTGGTGCTGGTACCGGAAAGGGCTTGGTCCCGGTGGTGATGCGGGCGCCGGGTCACGCTCGGTCCGGCGGTGGTGCGGAGCCGGAAAGGGTTTGGTCCGGCGGTGGTTCAGGTGCCGGAATGGGCTTGGTCCGGCGGTGGAGCTGGCGCCGGGCCGGATGCGGCACGGCGGTTCGGCGGGTGCCGGGGCGTCTTCGGTCCGGCGGCCGAGATGTGCCGGACCTTCACAGGTCCGGGCGGTCCGGCCCCCTTCCGGAGATCGGACGCTTCGGTAACATGAAGTTTCGTATAGCGCACGAACCCGCGCCATGCGCAACAGAATCCGGTCGGGACAACCGTCGCGTCAAGGGTTTCCCGAAGATGCGGCCCAAAGATGGCCGTCAGGTGGTGAGAGTTGACCCATGACCCGTACGCAGAAGCAGCCTGACCGTGGCGAGGAGCCCTTGGGAAGCTCGGAGAAGCAGGGCGGCAGAGGCTCGGCCAGCGCCGTCCAGTCGGTGGACCGTGCCGTGAGCGTGCTGGAGATCCTCGCCCGGCACGGAGAGGCCGGCGTCACCGAGATCGCCGACGAGCTGGACGTGCACAAGTCCACCGCCTTCCGACTGCTCGGCGTCCTGGAGAACCGCGGCCTGGTGGCCCAGGCGAAGGACCGCGGCAAGTACTACCTGGGGGCCGGTGTACTACGCCTGGCGGGGGCGGCGGCAGTACGCCTGGACATCTCGCAGGAGGGCGTCCCGGTGTGCCGGGAACTCGCCGACGAGCTGGGCGAGACCGTGAACATCGCGGTCCTCGACGACGACGCGGCCGTCAACATCATGCAGGCCCGCGGCACCGCGTCCGTGACCGCGCAGAACTGGCTCGGCCGGCGAACCCCGCTGCACGCGACCTCCAGCGGCAAGGTGCTGCTCGCGCACATGTCGCCCACCCTGCGCGAGGGCCTGCTCGCCCGCTCCCTGCCGCGCTTCACCGAGCGCACCATCACCGGATCGTCCGCCCTGCGCGGCGAGTTGGAGGCGGTGGTCGAGCAGGGGTACGGGATCACGATCGAGGAGCTGGAGCTGGGGCTCACCGCGGTGGCCGTCCCGGTCCGCGCGCACGACGGCAAGGTCATCGCCGCGCTCAGCGTCTCGGGCCCGGTGTACCGGCTGAACGGCGACCGGCTGCCCGAGGTGGCCAAGCGCACGGTGGCGGCGGGGGCCGACCTGTCCCGCCGGATGGGGTACGGCTTCTGACCGACCCCGGAACAGACACACCGCACCCCCGGGACCGACACCCGGGAGGGGCGTCAGCGGCGCGGGACCGGAATCACCTGGTCCCGCGCCGCTGTGTATCCGGCAGATTTCGGCCGCCCCGTTCCTTTTGCCAAGGGTTAACGCCCACCTCTTGACGGCCCCATGACGGCGTTCTCAATATGTTCCTCATCGCGCAACCCATCGTGCACTGCGCAACAGCAGAGGAGCTTGGTCGTGCCACACGAGGTCCGTGCCGTAGTCGCTGTCAAGAAGGGCGCACCCGTCGAGGTGCAGACGATCGTCGTCCCCGATCCCGGTCCCGGAGAGGTCCTCGTCTCCGTCCAGGCCTGCGGTGTCTGCCACACGGACCTGCACTACCGGGAGGGCGCGATCAACGACGACTTCCCCTTCCTGCTCGGCCACGAGGCGGCCGGCACGATCGAGGCGGTCGGCGCGGGCGTCACCGACCTGAAACCCGGCGACTACGTGGTCCTCGCCTGGCGCGCCCCCTGCGGCAGCTGTCGCTCCTGTCGCCGCGGCCGCCCCTGGTACTGCTTCGACTCACGCAACGCCACCCAGCCGATGACCCTGCTCGACGGCACCCCGCTCAGCAACGCCCTCGGTATCGGCGCCTTCGCCGAGAAGACGCTGGTCGCGGCCGGGCAGGCGGTGAAGATCGACCCGGCGGCCCGCCCCGAGGCCGCGGGTCTCATCGGCTGCGGTGTGATGGCCGGCTACGGCGCCGCGGTGAACACCGGCAATGTCGGGCGCGGTGACTCGGTCGCCGTCATCGGCTGCGGCGGCGTCGGCAACGCGGCCATCGCGGGCGCCTGTCTCAACGGCGCGATGAAGGTCATCGCCGTCGACATCGACGACAAGAAACTCGACCAGGCGGAGAAGTTCGGCGCCACCCACACCGTCAACTCCCGTGGCACGGACCCGATCGAGGCCGTCCGCGCCCTCACCGACGGACACGGCGTCGACATCGCGATCGACGCGGTGGGCCGCCCCGAGACCTTCACGCAGGCCTTCTACATGCGCGACCACGCCGGCCTGTTGGTCCAGGTCGGCGTCCCCTCCCCCGAGATGAAGGTCGAACTCCCGCTGATCGACGTCTTCTCGCGCGGCGGCGCCATCAAGTCGTCCTGGTACGGCGACTGTCTGCCGAGCCGCGACTTCCCCTACCTCATCGACCAGTACCTGTACGGACTCCTCGACCTCAACGCCTTCGTGTCGGAGACGATCGCCCTCGACCATGTCGAGGAGGCGTTCGCCAAGATGCAGCGGGGCGAGGTGCTGCGCTCGGTGGTCGTCCTGTGAGCGCCGCCCGGCCCGTCGCCCCCGCGCCCGTCCCCTGAAGCCACACCGCCACCGTCCGCACCCCCGTCCCCCTGAACACCCCTACTCCCCCAGCGCGTTCACCCCCACCCCGGCAAGGAGGGGCATGTCCAGCACGCCCGAAACCCGCCCGCACGGTCCCCGTGTCGTCGTCATCGGCGCCGGCATCGTCGGCTGCTCGCTCGCCGACGAACTGACCGCCCGCGGCTGGACCGACGTCACCGTCCTCGAACAGGGCCCCCTGCCCGCCCCCGGCGGCTCCACCTCGCACGCGCCCGGACTCGTCTTCCAGACCAGCCCCTCCAAGACCCTCGCCGAGTTCGCCAAGTACACGGTGGAGAAGTTCGGTTCGCTCGAAGTCGACGGCGTCCCCTGCTTCAACCAGGTCGGCGGCCTTGAGCTGGCCACCACCCCGGAACGCCTCGCCGACCTGCACCGCCGAGCCGGCTACGCGGCGGCCTGGGGCATCCGCGGCGAGGTCGTGAGCACCGCCCGCTGCAAGGAACTGTGGCCCCTGGTCGACGAGTCGGTCGTCCTCGGCGGCTTCCACACCCCCGACGACGGCCTGGCCCGCGCGTTGCTCGCGTCTCACGCCCAGATGGAACGGGCCACCGCGCGGGGCGCCCGCTTCCTCGACCGCCACACCGTCACCGGCATCGAGAAGGAGAACGGCCGCGTCACCGGCGTCATCACCGACCAGGGCACCTTCCCCGCCGACCACGTCGTCTCCGCGGCCGGCTTCTGGGGCCCGGTGATCGGACGCATGGCCGGCATCGATGTACCGCTCCAACCACTCGCCCACCAGTACGCGAAGACGAAGCCGCTCCCCGAACTGGCCGGAGCCACCGCCGAGGCCACGCGGCCCATCCTCCGCTTCCAGGACCGCGACCTCTACTTCCGCGAGCACGCCGACCGCATCGGCATCGGCTCCTATGCCCACAAGCCGCTGCCCGTCGACCCGTTCGCGATCCTGCCGTACGACGAAGCACGCGCCCGGGACTTGGACATGCCGTCCTCGTTCCCGTTCACCGCGGAGGACTGGGCGCCGAGTTGGGAGGACTGCCGGTGGCTGGTCCCGGCGCTGCGGGACGCCGAGATCGAGGAGGGCTTCAACGGCGTCTTCTCCTTCACCCCGGACGGCATGCCGGTCCTCGGCGAGTCGCGGGCGCTGCGCGGCTTCTGGCTGGCCGAGGCGGTCTGGGTCACCCACTCCGCGGGGGTCGCGCGGGCCGTCGCCGAGTGGATGGTCGACGGCCGGCCCTCGCTCGACCTGCACGAGTGCGACCTCACGCGGTTCGAGGAAGCACAGCGTTCACCGTCGTACGTCCGTGAACGCGGTTCACAGCAGTTCGTCGAGGTGTACGACGTCCTCCACCCCCTCCAGCCGATGGAGAGCCCGCGCCCGCTCCGCGTCAGCCCCTTCCACGCCCGCCAGGAACAGCTCGGCGCGTTCTTCCTGGAGGGCGGCGGCTGGGAGCGGCCGCACTGGTACGAGGCCAACGCCCCGCTCGTGGACGGCCTCGACGCACTCCCCGAACGCGACGCCTGGTCGGCCCGCTACTGGTCCCCCGTCGCCGCCGCCGAGGCCCGTGCGACCCGCGAGAAGGTCGCCCTGTACGACATGACCCCGCTGCGCCGCCTGGAGGTCACCGGCCCCGGCGCCCTCGACTTCCTCGACCGCATGACCACCAACAACCTGCGCAAGAAGCCCGGCGCGGTCACCTACACCCTCCTGCTCGACGAGACCGGCGGCGTCCGCTCCGACCTCACCGTCGCCCGCCTCGCCCCGGACCGCTTCCAGGTCGGCGCCAACTCCCCCGCGGACCTCGACTGGTTGACCCGGCACGCCCCCGAGGGCGTGCACATCAGGGACATCACCTCCGGCACCTGCTGCATCGGCGTCTGGGGCCCCCTCGCCCGCGACCTCGTCCAGCCGCTGACCCGCGACGACTTCTCCCACGAGGCCTTCGGCTACTTCCGCGCGAAGGAGACGTACATCGGGCACGTCCCGGTCACCGCCATGCGCCTGTCGTACGTCGGTGAGCTGGGCTGGGAGCTGTACACCACCGCCGACCTGGGCCTGCGCCTGTGGGACACGCTCTGGGCGGCCGGCCAGGAGCACGGCGTGATCGCGGCCGGGCGCTCCGCCTTCAACTCCCTGCGTCTGGAGAAGGGTTACCGCTCCTGGGGCACCGACATGACCGACGAGCACAGCCCGTTCGAGGCGGGCGTCGGCTTCGCGGTGCGTATGGACAAGGTGTTCGTCGGCCGCGAGGCCCTCTCGGACACGCCGGTCACCCGCAAGCTGACCCCGCTCCTCCTGGACGACCCCGCCGCCGTGGTCCTCGGCAAGGAGCCCGTCTTCGTCGACGGCACCCCCGCCGGTTACGTCACCAGCGCCTCGTACGGCTACACGCTGGGCCGTTGCATCGCGTACGCGTGGCTGCCCGTGCTCCCCACGGGAGCCGCCGTGCATATCGAGTACTTCGGCGAGAAGGTCCCGGCGACGGTCGCCGAAGAGCCGTTGTTCGACCCCAAGATGACCCGCATCCGCCGCTAGGAGGCAGGCTGTGTCCCCGACTTACGACGTGATCGTCATCGGTCTCGGCGGCATGGGCAGCGCCGCCGCCCACCACCTCTCCGCGCGCGGAGCCCGTGTCCTGGGCCTGGAGAAGTTCGGCCCGGTCCACAACCGCGGCTCCAGCCACGGCGGTTCGCGGATCACCCGGCAGTCCTACTTCGAGGACCCGGCGTACGTACCGCTGCTGCTGCGCGCCTACGAGCTGTACGAGGACCTGCACCGGGCCACCGGCCGCGAGGTCGCCATCCTGCCCGGCGGGGTGATGGTCGGCCGCCCCGACTCACGGACCGTCTCCGGGTCGCTGCTGTCGGCCCAACAGTGGGACCTGCCCCACGAGATGCTCGACGCCAAGGAGATCCGCCGCCGCTTCCCGACGCTCGCACCGAAGGACGACGAGGTCGCCCTGTACGAGAAGAAGGCGGGGCTACTGCGGCCCGAGAACACGGTCGCCGCGCACCTCCAACTGGCCACCCGGCAGGGCGCCGACCTGCACTTCGAGGAGCCGATGACGCGCTGGGAGCCGTACAAGGACGGCGTCCGCGTGCACACCTCCGAGAACACCTACACGGCAGGTCAGTTGGTGATCTGCCCGGGCGCCTGGGCGCCGCAGCTGCTGACCGACCTCGGGGTGCCGTTCACCATCGAGCGGCAGGTCATGTACTGGTTCCAGCCGAAGGGCGGGGTCGATCCCTTCGTCCCCGAACGGCACCCGATCTACATCTGGGAGGACGCGGCCGGCGTCCAGGTCTACGGCTTCCCGTCCATCGACGGCCCCGCGCTCGGCGCCAAGGTCGCCTTCTTCCGCAAGGGCGAGGTCACCACCCCGGAGACCATCGACCGGACCGTGCACGAGGAGGAGATCCAGGCCATGGCGGACCACATGTCCGGCTGCATCCCGGATCTGCCCGGCACCTTCCTGAAGGCCGCGACCTGCATGTACTCCAACACCCCGGACGAGCACTTCGTGATCGCCCGGCACCCCGCGCACCCGGATTCGGTGACCGTGGCCTGCGGTTTCTCGGGGCACGGCTTCAAGTTCGTGCCCGTCGTCGGCGAGATCCTCGCCGATCTGGCCCTGACCGGCGCCACCGAGCACCCCATCGGCCTGTTCGACCCCGCCCGCCTCGCCGCCGCGCCCGCCTGAGGAGCACGCACGTGACGACGATTCCGATGTCCCCCGTCCCCCTCCCCGACACCCCCAGCCTGATCTCCACCCTCCCCGGGCACTACTACACCGACCCGGAGATCTTCCGGCAGGAGCAGGAGCACCTGTTCGAGTCGATGTGGTTCTGTGCCGTCCGCAGCGCCGACCTGGACAAGCCCGGCGCGTTCCGGACCGTCCAGGTGGGCCGCGAGAACGTGATCATCACCCGGACGCGCAAGGGTGAGCTGCGCGCGTTCCTCAACATCTGCCGCCATCGCGGGGCCCGGCTGTGCATGGAGGAGGCCGGCGAGGTCCGGCGCAGCCTGCAGTGCCCGTACCACGCATGGACGTACGACCTCGACGGCAAATTGATCGCCGCACCCAACTTGATCAAGATGCCTGATGTTGATCGGGTCGAGTACGGGTTGATCAATGTGTCACTGCGGGAGTGGCTCGGTTACGCCTGGGTGTGCCTGGCGGACGAGCCGCCCTCCTTCGAGGAGACGGTCACGCACGCGGCCGTGGAGCGGCTGGGCGACCCGGCCGCGATCGAGCACTACGGCACCGAGGGCCTCGCGCTCGGCAAGCGCATCACGTACGACGTGAAGGCGAACTGGAAGCTGATCGTCGAGAACTTCATGGAGTGCTACCACTGCGCCACGATCCACCCGGAACTGACGGACGTGCTCCCGGAGTTCGCGGAGGGCTATGCCGCCCAGTACTACGTGGGCCACGGCGCCGAGTTCGGCGCCGAGGTCAAGGGCTTCACGGTCGACGGCAGCGAGGGCTTCGCGAAGCTGCCGCAGGTCTCCGAGGACCAGGACCGGCGCTATTACGCCATCACGGTGAAGCCGACGGTCTTCATCAACCTCGTACCGGACCACGTCATCCTGCACCGCATGTTCCCGATGGCCGAGAACCGCACGATCGTGGAGTGCGACTGGCTGTACGCGCCCGAGGTCGTCGCGTCGGGGGCGGATGTCTCGAAGTCGGTGGAGCTGTTCCACAGGGTGAACGAACAGGATTTCGAAGCATGTGAACGGACACAACCGGCCATGGCGTCGCGGGCGTACCGCAACGGTGGTGTGCTGGTTCCCAACGAGCACCACATCGGGATCTTCCACGAGTGGGTCCTGGAGCAGCTGGGAGGCGAGCATGCCGGACCTGTTCATTGACGGAAGCTGGCGGAGCGCGGTCGATCAACGTACGCGCGAGATCCGCTGTCCGGCCGACGGTTCCCTGGTCGGGGTGGTCGACGAGGCCGGCGGCAAGGACACCGTCGAGGCCATCGCCGCAGCCCGGCGCGCCTTCGACGAGGGCCCCTGGCCTGCCACCTCCCCGAACGAGCGCGGCGATCTGCTCCTGCGGGTGGCCGACCTCCTGGCGCGCGACAAGGAGGCACTCGCGCGTGCCGAGTCCCTGGACACCGGGAAGCGGTATGTGGAGAGCGAGTACGACATTGACGACATCGTCAACTGTTTCCGCTACTTCGGCCGACTCGTCGCGAGCGAAACCGGCCGGGTGATCGACACGGGCGCCGAGGGCGTCGACAGCCGGGTGGTGTACGAGCCCGTAGGCGTCTGCGCGCTCATCACCCCCTGGAACTACCCGCTCCTCCAGACGGCCTGGAAGGTCGCCCCGGCCCTCGCGGCGGGGTGCACCTTCGTCCTGAAGCCGAGCGAGCTGACCCCGCACACGGCCATCCATCTGATGCGGCTGCTGGAGGAGGCGGGACTGCCGGCGGGCGTGGGCAACCTGGTCCTCGGCGCGGGTCCCGAGGCGGGCGCCCCGCTCGGCGACCACCCGGACGTCGACATGGTGTCGTTCACGGGCGGACTGCAGACCGGCCGCCACCTGATGGCGGTCGCCGCGCCGACGGTCAAGAAGGTCGCCCTCGAACTCGGCGGCAAGAACCCCAACGTCGTCTTCGCCGACGCCGACTTCGACACGGCCGTGGACATGACCCTGACCGCCGTCTTCCTGCACTCCGGGCAGGTCTGCTCGGCAGGGGCACGCCTCCTTGTGGAGGACTCGCTGCACGACCGGTTCGTCGACGAGGTCGTGCGCCGGGCCCGGGAGATCCGGCTCGGCGGCCCCTTCGACGAGCGCGCGCAGGCCGGGCCGCTGATCTCGGCGGCGCACCGGGCCAAGGTCGAGGCGTATGTGGCCAAGGGCCTGGAGGAGGGCGCGGTACTGCGCTGCGGAGGCGAGCGGCCCACCGGCGCGGAGTACGACGACGGCTTCTACTACCCACCCACCGTCCTGGGCGACTGCTCCGTGGGGATGCACGTGGTGCAGGAGGAGTCCTTCGGACCGGTGCTGACCGTGGAGCGCTTCACCGACGAGGACGAGGCCGTACGGCTGGCCAACGGGACGATCTACGGTCTCGCGGGCGCCGTGTGGACCACCGACGAGGGCAAGGCCGCGCGGGTCGCCTCGCGGCTGCGCCTGGGGACGGTCTGGATCAACGACTACCACCCGTACGTGCCGCAGGCCGAGTGGGGTGGCTTCAAGCAGTCCGGCTTCGGACGCGAACTCGGTCCCTCCGGACTCGCCGAGTACCGCGAGACGAAGCACATCTGGCGCAACACGGCGCCCAAGCCGCAGGGCTGGTTCGACTAGCGCCTCGCAGGGCATGCGTCCACACGCCTAACTCCCGCGTAACAGCGCGCACATGAGCCCCACGTATAACCGACCCCCTCAGTGATCAACCCGCCGCCGATCAACCTCTCACCCGTCAACCCTTCACCGATCAATCCGTGACCGATCAACTCTTGATCGATCAACCCCCCGCATTGATCAACCCTCCGCATTGATCCCGGCACCCGCAGAGCCGCTCCCCTCCCTCCCCAGGCCCACCAGGAGTCCGCTCATGACGACAACCGAGCAACCACCATCCGGATCACACGGCCACGACGACACCGAGCTCGCCGAGTTCGGCTACAAACCCGAGCTCAAGCGCACCCTCGGCAACTTCCACACCTTCGCCGCCGGGATCAGCTACATCTCGATCCTGACCGGCACCTTCCAGCTGTTCTACTTCGGCTACGGCAGCGGCGGCCCCGCCTACTGGTGGTCCTGGCCGATGGTCTTCATCGGGCAGTTCATGGTCGCCCTCTGCTTCGCCGAGTTGGCCGCCCGCTATCCCGTCGCGGGCTCGGTCTACAACTGGTCGAAGAAGATAGGCAATCCGCACCTGGGCTGGCTGGCCGGCTGGACGATGCTCATCGCGTCGATCGTGTCGATCTCGGCCGTGGCACTGGCCTACCAGCTGACGCTGCCGCAGATCTCCAGCGTGTTCCAGATCGTCGGCGACGGAACCGGCAAGTACGACGTGGCGACCAACGCGGTCATCCTGGCCGCGGTGTTGATCCTGTTCACGACCCTCGTGAACGCCTTCGGCGTCAAGCTGATGGCCACGATCAACTCGGCGGGCGTGTTCATCGAGTTGATCGCCACGGTCGTACTGATCGTCCTGTTCGCCGTCCACATCACCCGCGGTCCGCAGGTGGTCATGCAGACCAACGGCACGGGTGCGGGGTACGGCGCCGGCTATCTGGGCGCGTTCCTGGTGGCCTCGCTGGCCTCGGCGTACGTCATGTACGGCTTCGACACGGCCGCCTCGCTGGGTGAGGAGTCCAAGGACCCGTCCCGCAACGCGCCCCGCGCGATCATCCGGGCGATCGTCGCCTCCTTCGTCCTGGGCGGCCTCGTCCTGCTGCTCGCGCTGATGAGCGTGTCCAGCCTGAAGAGCGGGAAGCTGTCCACCGACGGCCTCCAGTACATCGTCCTGGACGTACTCGGCTCCACGGCCGGCAAGGCGATGCTGTGGTGCGTGCTGATCGCGGTCACCGTCTGCGCGCTCGCCGTGCACACGGCGGCGATCCGGCTGGCGTTCGCGATGTCCCGGGACAACAACCTGCCCGCGTCCTCGCTGATGGCCAAGGTCAGCCCGCGCTTCCAGACGCCGGTGCTGCCGGCCGTGATCATCGGCATCCTGGCGCTGGCGATCCTGGTGGTCAACATCCGCCAGCCGCAGATCTTCACGGTCGTCACCAGCATCGGCATCATCATGATCTACCTCGCCTACCTGGGGGTCACCGGGCCGATGCTCGTGGCGCGGCTGCGCGGCAAGTGGGAGCCGGCGGGCGACGGCAAGTTCTCGCTGGGCCGTTGGGGCCTGCTCGTCAACATCGTGGCCGTGCTGTGGGGCGCGGGCATGACGCTCAACCTGATCTGGCCGCGCGCCGCCGTCTACAACGCGACCGCCCCCTTCCACTGGTACCTCCAGTGGGGCGCGCTGCTGTTCGTCGGCGTGATCATGGGCGGCGGTTTCGCCTACTACTGGTTCATCCAGCGGCACCGCACCGGCGTGCTCGCGGAGCACCGCCTGGAGAACGAGGCAGAGGTGGCCGCTCCCTTCGCCGCTCCGGCGGCCGACTGAAGGAGGTCAACAGCTCATGAGCACCGATGAGTTCGACTACGTCGTGGTCGGCGGCGGCACCGCGGGCAACGTGGTGGCGGCCCGGCTCTCCGAGGATCCGTCGGTCACGGTCTGCGTCCTGGAGGCGGGGCCCAGCGACGTCGGGGACGACGACATCCTCAAACTCGACCGCTGGATGGGCCTGTTGGAGTCCGGCTACGACTGGGACTACCCGGTCGAGCAGCAGTCCAGCGGGAACAGCTTCATGCGGCACGCGCGCGCCAAGGTGCTGGGCGGCTGTTCCTCGCACAACTCCTGCATCGCCTTCTGGGCGCCCGCCGAGGACCTCGACGACTGGGCGGCGGACGGCTGTACGGGCTGGAGCGCGGCGGACCTCTTCCCGCTCTACCGGCGCCTTGAGAACAACGACGCCCCCGGCGACCACCACGGCCGGGGCGGCCCGGTGAAGCTGCGCACGCTCAAGAGTGACGACCCGTGCGGCACGGCCCTGCTGGAGGCGTGCGCCCAGGCCGGCATCCCCACCACCGCCTTCAACACCGGCAAGACGGTGATCCGGGGCGCCAACTGGTTCCAGATCAACTCCGACGAGAACAACACCCGCCAGTCGTCCTCCGTGGCCTACCTCCACCCGATCCTGGGCAAGCGCCCCAACCTGGAGGTGCGCACGGGCGTACGCGCCAAGAAGCTCGTCCTCGACGGGCGGCGCTGCGTCGGCGCCGAGTACCTGGACCCGGACCTGATCCACCATCGGACGGTACGGGCCCGGCGCGAGGTCATCGTGTCGTGCGGCGCGATCGACACCCCGAAGCTGCTGATGCTCTCCGGCATCGGCCCGGCCGAGCACCTGCGCGAGGTCGGCGTCGATGTGGTCGTCGACTCCGCGGGCGTCGGCGAGAACCTTCAGGACCACCCCGAGGGCGTCATCATGTGGGACGCCAAACAGCCGATGACCACCACGTCCAGCCAGTGGTGGGAGGCGGGCATCTTCTACGACACCGAGGAGGGCCTGGACCGGCCCGACCTGATGTTCCACTACGGGTCGGTGCCGTTCGACATGAACACCGCGCGCTGGGGCTACCCGACCTCGGAGAACGCCTTCTGCCTCACCCCGAACGTGACGCGCGCGAAATCGCGGGGCACGGTACGGCTCCGTACGCGCGACTACCGGGACAAGCCCAAGGTGGACCCGCGCTACTTCACGCACGAGCACGACGCGCGCGTGATGACGTTCGGCCTCAAGCTGGCCCGGAAGATCGCCTCCCAGCCCGCGCTGAGCGGCTGGGCGGGCGCCGAGCTGGCCCCCGGCCCGGACGTCCAGTCCGACGAGGAGCTCCTCGACTACATCCACAAGACCCACAACACCGTCTACCACCCGTCCTGCACCGTGAAGATGGGCGCGGACGACGACCCCTCGGCCCCGCTCGACGCGCGGCTGCGGGTCAAGGGGGTCGAGGGACTCCGGGTCGCGGACGGTTCGGTGATGCCGGACCTGATCTCGGTCAACCCGTGCATCACGACGATGATGATCGGCGAGAAGTGCGCCGACCTCTTGAAGGAGGACGCGTAGCGGCTAGGCAGGCCGCTTGTACATCCGCGTCGCCGTGATCTCGCTCCGCACCGCGTCACCTTCTCCGGCCGGGCCCTCCTCAGGGAGCCCCGGCCGGAGGTGTTCCTCCACGCTGATGTACTTCAGCCCCGCCCTGAGGTCCGCGTCATTGCGCAGCCGGATGACCAACGGGAATTCCGCCAGCGCCGTCGTGTCGAACAGGCCGGTGGTGTAGAGGAGTTGCACCCCGAGCGCGTCCGACACGGCCCGCTGAAGCTCCAGCAGATACGTGGCGTTGGCCCGCCCGATCGGGTTGTCCAGGAACAGCGTCCCGGCATGCCGGTGTTTGTCGCGCCCCCGGTCGTTGGACCGCAGCGCGGCCATCGTGCAGTACAGCGCGATCGCCGCGGTGAGCAGCTGGCCGCCCGAGAAGACGTCGCCCATCTGCCCGACGGGCACCCGCTCGGCGCGCAGGACGGCGTCCGGCTTGAGGATCTCGACGGCGACCCCCTTGGGCTGGAGCGCCGCGCCCACACCCCGCAGCAGCAGGGACATGCCGTCCCGGCGCAGATCGGAGTTCTTCTTCACTGCGGCCCGGGTCGCCTCGTCGACGACCTCGCCGAGCCGCTCGGTGAGGACGGCCTGGTCGGGCTCCTCGAAGCGGATGCGCAGGAACTCCTGCCCGGACCACTCGCCGAGCCCCTCGGGCAGCCGGGACAGCCGCTGGGCGGAGCGCAGGGTGGCCAGCGCGGACTCGACGAGCCCCCGCAGCCGGTCCACGATCGAGTCGCGGTTCCGCTCCAGCTGCGCCAACTCGTCGGTCAGCACCCGCAGTCGGGGCGCGAAGGCGTCCGCCCACTTCTGGGCGTGCTCGGGCAGCGAGGACGCGGGCAGCTCGCGGATCTGCTGGCGCGCGGGGGTGCGGACCTGCTCGTAGCGCGTGGCGTTGGCGTGCCGGACGAGGATGTCGCTCGCCTCACGCACACCGGACTCGGCGGCCGACAGATCTGCGGCGCAGCCGCGCAGCGAACGGCGGGCCTCGGCGGCGGAGTGCCGGGCCTCCTCCAGGGTGCCGGGATACGGCTCCGGCTCCTCCTGCTCGTCGTCGGAGGTGTGCTCGCGCAGCAGGTCGCGGAGCATCGCCGCGACCTCCTCGAAGCCGCCGGCCCCGTCCTCGGCCGCCCGGTGGGCGTCGAGGAGCTCGGCGTGCGCCTCCCGGGCCTGGGTCAACGTCTCGGCGCGCGTGGCGAGTTCGGCGGTCGCCGTGCGCAGCAGCGCCTGGGCGTGCTCGGCGTCGCGCGGCTGGAGTTCCTCGGTCAGCTCGGTGTGTGTCTCGCCGTCCTCGGGTGCGTGCCGCTCGGCCTCGCCGCGCAGCCGGCCGAGCTGCTCGCTCGCGGTGGACATCCGGGTCTCCAGGAGCTGCACCAGCTCCTCCGCCCGGGCCACGGCGGCGCGGGAATGGCGTTCATCGCAGCAGAGGCTACGGGGCAAGGTGGCTTGAATGGAACACCTGTGCGGCGAGGAGGGCGGGTCCTTCGCCCGGGC